>NZ_JBEOXE010000009.1:0-143342 GCF_040296485.1 Streptomyces sp. NPDC002138
GCTCCTGGGGGGCCCCCCGCCCCCCCGGCGGGGGGGGGGCCCCCCGGCGCCCCCGGCGGCGCGCGCGCCGGGGGGGCCCCCCCCCCCAGCCGCGGCCCCCACCGCCGTCTTCGCTTGCGCACCCGAGTCGGCGAAGGGCGCCCTGCGGCCAGGTCTGGCGCAGACCCCTCGGCGCCGCGAGGATGGTCGACGCGCATGTCATGGACCGGACATCGCGCATCCTCGCGTGCACAGGAGAAGGGCGACGACACCCATGAACACATCCGCCTCCAAGGGCTTAGGGCGGGCGAGCCTCGCGCTCGGCGTGGCCCTGGCGTCGACCATGCTCTGCACCACCGTGAGTGCGGCGGCGCCCGCGAGCGTGAGTGGACCGGCGGGTACGGGCTCCCTCGCGCGCACGGTTCGCGAACGCGCCTGCCCCGTCGTGTACTTCGACCTGGGCGAGACCCTCGTGCACACCGCCGACGACGGCGGCATCACCTATCGGTCCGGAGCGGCCTTCTATCTGCGTGCCCTGCGCGAACGCCACATCAGAATCGGCCTGATCACCAACGTTCCCCCCTCCTGGGGGGCGACCGACGCGGAGCGCGCCGCCAGACTGAAGAAGGAAGTCGACACTGCGTGGAAGGATGCCGCTCCCTTCGCCTGGCAGGACTTCGACGACCGGATCTTCACCCCCCGCACCGAGGCGGAGCGCAAGCCGGCTCCCGCCCTCTGGCAGCGCGCGAAGGCCGAGTCGGGGCCCTGCCGACTCGTCTTCCAGGCGGAGACCACCGAAGAGGTCGAGGTCGCGGCCTCCCAGGGCTACGTGCCGTACCAGGTCGGACAGCCCCACCGGCCCGCGTTCCTCCCGGTCGGGCTGGTCCAGCTGCTCGGCCGCCGCTCCTAGGGCGGACCCGGGCGAGCCCCCGTTGTCGGTGGTGGCTGGGAAGCTGGGCGCATGGACAGGGATGAGGAGTTGCTGCGCGGCCGGGTCTACGGCACGGACCACGACGACCCGGATCCGGGCCCGAGGCCCGGCCGCACCTACGTCGAGCTCGTCGGTGGCCCGCTGGACGGCCTGCTGCTCGACATCACCGGCTGGAGCGCGGACGCGGTCCGGACCGGCGCCGCGCTCAGGACCGAGCTCGGGCAGTTCGGCGCCGGCGGCCGCGCCCTGTACGACCCGCGCCCCGGCAGGCGGAACCGCTGGGACTGGTCCGGGGACGCACCCTGATCAGTCGGTGCTCAAGACCCGCACGCAGATCGGGGCCCGCTTCGTCGACGGCGCCGCCGGCCTGGCCACGATGTATTCGAACGGGCCCGGCCTGCTCGCCGTCTTCGCCCCGCACCCGCCCGGCGTTCGCCGTGAAGGTGTGGGGCGGCGTTTGGCCCAGTCGCCGCAGGTCCGGGCTGTACGGTCGCTTCCCGCGCGCCGGCGTTCCCGACGGCGTGGCGGCGGCCGGTGGGGCGCTGCTACTTCTGCTTGATCGCGGAGATGTCGAACTCCAGGACGACCTTGTCGCCGACCAGTACGCCGCCGCCTTCCAGGGCCGCGTTCCAGGTCACGCCGAACTCCTTGCGGGAGATGGTGACCGCTCCTTCAAAACCGACCCGGAGGTTGCCGTAGGGATCGACGGCATTGCCGGTGTACTCGAAGTCGATGGTCACCGGACGGGTGGTGTCCTTGACGGTCAGGTCGCCTGTGACGCGGTATTCGGTGTGGGAGCTCGGCTCGACCGAGGTGGTGCGGAAGGTGATGTCGGGGAAGTTGGGAGCGTCCAGGAAGTCGTTGGTGCGCAAGTGCTGGTCGCGCTGTTCGACGCCGGTGTCGATGCTCTCCACCTTCACCACCACCTGGGCGCTGGAGCGGGCCGGATCGGTGCCGTCCAGGTGGGCGGTGCCCTCGAACTGGTGGAACGCGCCGCGGACCTTGGTCACCATGGCGTGACGGGCGACGAAGCCGATCCGGGTGTGGGCCGGGTCCAGGACGTAGTCCCCGGTGAGCTCTGGGATGCTGACGGTCATGGTTGAGGCTCCTCCGAAAGGTTGGGATCCGGGCGGTTATGCCCGGGTTGTTCCGACCCACGCTAGGGCGCGACCGATTCCAGCCCCCGCCGGACGCACGGGGCGACGGCAGAGTGCACTCTGACCAGCGACCTGACCGTCAGCTCGCCGCTGTCGGCCTCTCCACAGACGCGGTCGGCGCTGATTCGAACAACTCCAGAGGCCGGACAGGCGCGCGACGGGTGTCGATCAGTGAGGCGAGCCCTTGCGCTTGTCGTCTTTGCTCTTGTCCTTGTCGTTGTCCTTGTCGTTGTCCTTGTCGTTGTCCTTGCCCGGAGCAGGGGCCTTGCTCTTGGCCGGGGGAGGGTTCTTGACAGGGTGGCTGTCGGCCGGTTGCCGGATCCCGAGACCGGTGGGGGTGGCTGCTGCCGGAAGAGGCGGGGCGGCCGAACCGGCCGCGACGGCCGGCTCCGGGATGGTCGACACCGACGGTGAGGGCCGCGGGGACCGGGGAGCCGGGGCCTCGGCCTGCTCCTGCGCCGACGTCCGCTTGGGCGTGGTGGGGGGAGAGGCCTCCACCCCGTGCGGGACGCCGCCCATCAGCAGGGTGCAGATACCGGCGAAGCTCGCTGTCGCCAGGCCCCACGCGGCCGCACTGCGCCGGGTCGCGGCGTGCCGGCCCAACCGCGCCGGCGCCGGCCACGGGGGAGCGGTGTGACGGGTGGCCGTGAGGGGCGCGGGTGCGGAGCGGTGGGTGGCCGGGCCGGTGCCCGGCGCGTTCTCCACGGCGTTCACCACGGCGGGTAGCGGCCCGACCGGGCCGGTGGCTGTCGTGGCCCGGCCGCGCGTGATGTTCTGGAGACGCAGGTGTACGCGGGCGGCGTCGGGCCGCGCCCGGGGCTCCGGGTCGGTCATCGCGGCGAGCAGCCGGCCGAGGTCACCCGGCAGGCCGGCGGGTATGCGGGGCGGGTGCAGGAGGTGAGCGGTGCCCGCTTCAAGGGGTGACCCCTGGTACTCGCGTCGACCGGTGAGGGCTTCGATGAGGGTCAGGCCCAAGGCGTAGACGTCGCCGGCCGTGCTCGCGCCTTCGCCCAGCAGCTGCTCCGGAGCCATGTAGGCAGGCGTACCGACGAGCACCTCGGGATCGCGGTCGGGTCGGCCGTGGATCCTTCTCGACAGACCGAAGTCGGCCAGGTGCGGGGACCCGCCCTCGCTCAGGAGGATGTTGGACGGCTTCACGTCGTGGTGGACGATGCCGCGCGCGTGTACGTGGTCGAGGGCCGAGGCGATCTCGCCCCCGAGCCGTACGACCTGAACGGCGCCAAGGGGACCGGCGTCTATTCGGGTGCGCAGGGTCATGCCCCGGATCAGCTCCGTGACCATGAACGCCCCCTGCGCATGGCGCCCCACGTCGTAGACCGTCACGAGGGCAGGGTGCGACAACTGGGCCAGGGTGCGTGCCTCGTCGCAGAAGGTGTCGGCGGTCACCGTGTCCGCGTCGGGTCGGAACACCTTCACCGCCACCTCGCGCCCCAGCACCTCGTCGACGCCGCGGAACACGTCCGCGGTACCGCCGCTGCCTATGGCCGACTGGAGTCGGTAGCGACCGGCGAGCAAGTCGTTGCCTTCGGACGGTGCGCCGTACGGGGGAACGGGCCGGGCCGACATGCGGGGTCCTCCTCGACTCGTGGGCAGTGCCACGCGCTTACCCGACCGGGAGAGTCCTACGCCGTCACGGCGCTGCCGGGGCCTGACAGCCCGGGCGGAGTCCTGAACGCCCCGATGAGCACCGTGGCCGTCACGGCCCAGCCCCGAGAGCGGCCAGGGCGGCGGCGCCACGGGCGGCATGTTCGCCACCGGCCAGCACCAGCGTCCGCGCCGCCTGGTAGCGGCAACCGGCGGCCTCGAACCCGTCCGCGGTGGCGAGCAGGCGCTCGTGGTCGTGGTCGAGGAGGGCTTCCGCCCGCTCCACGATGGCCCCGGCGACCGGGTTGGCGGCCGTGATGACATGCGCTTCGGCCAGGCGGTCGCGCGCCTCGGGACCTCCGGCGAGAACGGTGGCCTCGGCGCGTATCGCCACGTACCAGTGAAGCCAGATCCAGGTGACCCACTTCCACACCGCGCCGGGTTCGGGCGCCATCCGCTCCATGGCCTCCCCAGCCCGCCCGTGGTGGAGCATCCGCATCGCGTCGAAAAGCGCCCCGTAGCCGTACGTGCGCTCGGATGAATCGCCGAGCCGATCCAGAACCACCTGCCATTCACGCTCGGCGTCGTGGTCCCCGCGGAAGCTGTGGATCATCGCCACCGCGGCGGCCGCCGGGCCGAGGGACGCCTTGGCCGGGCTGCCCGCGCGCCGCCACCCATCGAGGAAGCGCGTGCTTCCGACGAGCAGTTCCTCGACGTCGCCCGCCAGCGCGTCGGCGACCAGCAGCCAGCTCGTGGCCCGATGGCCCACCTCGGCCAGTGCCGGGTGGTCGGCCAACTGGCGTCCGCTCCGCAGGGCGTCCGCCAGGTTCCCCACGCCGAGGCTGGTCTGTGCGGCCATGCCGAGCCCGTCGATCAGCTCGTGGACACCGCCCGGCGTCTCCGGCCGGCCCGCCATGGAGGACAGCAGCGTGATCCGGCGCCCGGCCGTGGCCGCGCAAGCGAACGTGTCACCGGCCCAGGCGTGCGCCGCGGTGAGCGCGTCGAGCGCCGCGGACTCCGCGAGCGGGTTGCCGGTACGGTGAGCCAGCTCGACCGCCCGTTCGGCGCGCGCCAGCGTCTCCGGCACGGCGTTGTCGGCCGGTCCCTGCACCGCGCCGAACGCATCGCTGAGCACCCCGGCCTCCGCCAGGGCCACCGCCGCCGCGGCCGCCGGGTCCTCGCCGCCAAGCTCCCGCGCTTCGCCGACCAGGGCGATCGCCTCCTCCTCGGGCGGGGTCTGCGCGAACGTGCTCGAGAACCGGTACGCGGCGGTGGCCGCGGTGGCCAGGTCCACGGCGGCGCCCGCGCTGTCCCCGGTACGGCGAGCGGCATCCGCGGCGGCGCGGTAGAGGCGGTACATGTCCTCGCCGCGCGTACGACAGCCGGCCACCTCCGCGGCCCGCCGGAGCATGGACGCGGTGGCGGCGGGGTCGTCGGCGAGCGCGGACGCCTGCTCGTACCGCTGCTGCGATTCCCCGAGCAGATGGCGGGTGAACGTCAGCTCGGCCACGTGCCGGGCCAGGCGGCAGGCGTCCGCGCGCCGCTCCGGCTCGCCCGGCTCGCTCGCCGCCCATCTCAGCGAGGCGCGGAGCTCATCGGCCGCCGCGTCGAACCTGGCGCGCCAGTCCCGCGAGTCGTGACCGGCCTCCGCCAGGTCGACGGCCTGGGTGAGGCACCAGCGCAGGTGCCGGGCCCGGGCGCCTGCCAGCTCACCGGCCTGGCTCAGCCGTTCCGTCCCGTACTGGCGGATGGTCTCCAAGGCCCGGTAGCGGGTGCCCTTCGGGGACGCCGTCACGCCCAGCAGGCTCTGCTCGGCCAGCCGGGCCAGTCCGTCGGCGACCTCGCCCGTCGCGGATCCGGCGATCTCGGCCGCCGCCGAGAGGGTGAACGGCGCTACGAAAACCGACACTTGGTGCAGGAGCTCCTGGTCTGCCGGCTCCAGCAGGGCGTGACTCCAGTCCAGTACGGCCCGAACCGAGCGGTGCCGCCCATCGGCACGGGAGCCGCCGATGAGCATCCGGAGCGGGTGGGACACAGCGGCGTCGATGCCGTCGAGCCCGAGCGTCGGGAAGCGGGCCGCGGCCAGCTCGATCGCCAGCGCCATACCGTCCAGCCGCGCACAGATCGCGGCGACCTGGTCGGCCTGCGACGGGTCCAACGGCCAACCGGCCGCCTGTGCACGGTCCATGAACAAGGCGACCGCGTCCGACTCACCGGCCAGCGACAACGGCGGGACCTGGTACACCCGCTCGAACGGCACCAACAGCCGGGCCTGACTGGTCGCCAGCACGGTCACCCGAGGGCAGGCCGCGAGCAGCCGCTCGAGGAACAACGCCACCCCGTCCACCAGGTGTTCGCAGTTGTCGAACACCAGCAACGCCTGCCGGTCGGTCAGCGCGGCGACCACCGACTCCGTCAAGTCGTGGCCGGGCTGCTCGCCGAGCCCCAGCCCGCCCGCGACCGCGGTCGCGATCAGGCAGGGATCGGTGACCGGGACCAGGTCGACGAACCACACCCCGTCGGCGTACCGGCCGGCTGCCTGCGCTGCCACCGCCAACGCGAGCCGGGTCTTGCCCACGCCGCCAGGACCGACCGCGGTCACCTGACGATGCGTCAGAACCAGCTCGGACAGCGCTGCCCGCTCCCCGGCCCGGCCGATGAACGAGGTCAGCGGGGCCGGCAGGGGGACCGGTTCCCGACGGGGCCGATCGACGGCGGCACGCCGGGCGAGCGCCCGCCGATCCGGCAGGTCCAGCTTGCGCAGCAGCGAGGAAACGTGGCTTTCGACGGTGCGTACCGAGATGAACAACCGCGCCGCGATCTCGGCGTTGGTGGAGTGGGAGCCGAGAAGCTCCAACACCTCGGCCTCTCTCGGGGAGATGTCGCTTGCTGTCGCCATGGCCGCATTCTGTCTCATCCGCTCCACGACCCAACCGGGTTAACGAGGGGTGGTGGGTCCGTGGTCGGCTCCGTGGTCCGTTCCGTGGTCACCACGGATGCTCACCGATCGGGCCGGGACGGAAGCTAGGAGCACAACACACCGCACCGACGCCTACGGGAGCAATCATGATCAAGACCGTCCTGCACCCCGTGTCCGACCTGGCCAAGGCCAAGGAGGTATACGCGGCCCTGCTCGGCCTTCAGCCGCAGAACGACACTCCTTACTACGTCGGCTTCGAGGCCGACGGCCAGCACATCGGGCTGGTGCCGAACGGTGGACCGCAGGGCATGACCGCCCCGGTCGCCTACTGGCACGTACCGGACATCGAGTCGAAGCTCGCCGCGGTGACCGCCGCGGGGGCCGAGGTGCGGGAGGCGGCGCACGACGTCGGCGACGGCCGCCTGGTGGCCACCTTCACCGATCCCGACGGCAACGTCCTCGGCCTCATCCAGGACCGCTGAGCTCCGCGCTCGCGACCGGTTCCACCGGCGGACCCACGCACGGCACAACCACCCACGCACGGCACAACCAGCCACGCACCACACAACCACCCATGCATGAGGAGCAAGACATGAAGGCACACGTCAGCTCGATCCTTCTTGGCGTCCGCGACATGGACCGGGCCAAGCGGTTCTACACCGAGGGGCTCGGCTGGAAGATCCAGAACGACTTCGGCATCTCGGTGTTCTTCGCATCGGACGGCGCCTCGCCGGTCGGTTTCTACCGCCGCGAGGGCCTGGCCAAGCAGGTGGGCACGGACCAGGAAGGCAGCGGCTTCAGCGGACTGGTTCTGACCTACGTCGTCCGCAGTGAGACCCGGGTCGACGAGATCATGGCGGAGGCCCGGAGGGCGGGCGCCACGATCCTCAAGCCCGCCGGCGCTCTGCCGTGGGGCGGGTACGGCGGCACCTTCGCCGACCCGGACGGCTACGTCTGGAGCCTCGGTTACAGCGCCAAGGGGACCGACCAGCCCTACGCGGAGTAGTCCGAGACAGCGGCCGAACTCCTTCACCACCCGTATCCGAAACAGGAGGCCCGACGCCATGACCGCCCCGCCTCGACCGCTCGCACAGCGCACGCAGGACACCCGGCGCCGCCTCGACGAAGACGTCGACGCCTGGGTGGCCACGGCCGACCGGGCGGGTACGCCGTATCTGGTGCCGCTGTCGTTCCTCTGGGACGGCGAGACGCTGTTGATCTCGACGGCGGCCGGCAATCCCACGGCGCGCAATCTCCGTGCCGACGGCCGGGTCCGGCTCACGATCGGACCGACCCGCGACGTGGTCCTGATCGAGGGATCCGCCGTCGTCGTCGCCGGGATTCCCGCCGGGATCACCGACGGGATCACCGACGGGATCACCGACGAGGTCGCCGACGCGTTCGCGACCAAGACCGGGTTCGACCCCCGCGAGCAGCGCAACCATCCGTACTTCCGCATCCGGCCGGTCCTGATCCAGGCCTGGCGCGAGGCCAACGAGATCGCGGGGAGGGATCTGATGGTCGACGGCGAGTGGCTGACGTAGCGTTGATCATGACGGGCGTGGTCCTCCCGGCCGAAGGTCTCGGCCGGGACTGCCGTCAGCTGTCAAGGATCTCTGGTCAGGACGCAGTGGGGGCCGCCGTTGTCCTCGTCGCCCACGCGGGTCCAGAGCATCAAAGTCTCTCCATGCCGCAGGGCGCTGAGGACGTCTCCCACGGCGTCCCCCTTGGGGCCTTTGATGTCGAACGCCAGCCGGACGTCGGTCCCCGTCTTGTCGGATTCGTCGTTCCAGGTGCCCGATCCTGACCGGGGTTCCGTCCAGTTCGAGTCCGAGGCGCCCATCCAGTCGCCGCACACGTGGTGGGCGGTGAAAGCTCCATCCGGCTTCAGTGCCAGGGTGCCGCCGTTGGCATCGGTCCATGTGGTTGCGAGTTCGGCCGGCCTGGTGAATCCTTTCGCGTCCGCCGTGCCTCTCATAGGCGTGCGGACGATCGCGTCCGCCCCGAACCCCAACGGGAGGACCCCATGACCAGCACCGTCGTCATCGCCGTGGCCGCGGCACTGCTGCTGTGCGCGTGCACCGTCACGCTGCTGCGTCGCCGGAGGCGTCAGCGTGGCTGATCACAACTGGCCCGGCGCGACCCTGGTCACCGCGGCGCAGCGCGGCGACGTGGAGGCGCTCACCGCCCTGGTGTACGGCTCGTACCCGCACGTGCAGCGGTTCGCGCGCACGCTGTGCGCCACACCTCAGGACGCCGAGGACGCCGCCCAGGAAGCGCTGATCATCCTCTACCGCAAGATCGGCATGCTGCGGGCCTCCGGTGCGCTGGCGTCCTGGATGTTCCGGATCGTCCGCAACGAGTGCCTGCGACGCACCCGTGCCCTGCTCCCCCGGGGGACGGCCGCCCCGGGCAGCGGCGGACCCCGCCGGTACGACGGGCCGGGCCGGTACGAGTCGCCGGACGAGTACGAGGCGAGCGGCGCCGCGCGGTCCGCCGAGGAGGACGTCCTGCTGCGCCTGGAAGCCGAGCGGGTGGGGGCCGCTGTCGCCGCCCTGCCCGCCGACCAGCGGCAGGTACTGGTCATGCGGGACATCCAGGGCCTGCCGGGCCGCACCGTCGCGGACCGGCTCGGACTGAGCACCGCAGCGATGAAGTCCCGCCTGCACCGGGCCCGTTCGGCGGTGCGCGAGGCACTGAGCGAGGAACCGATACGCCCGAGGGGTGACGACGATGGCACATGATCCGACCACGGCGACGAGCACCGCCCCACCCGGTTCCCCGCCCGGTTCCCCGCCCGGCGCGGCCGGGGGAGGTGCGCCGAAGCGCGGCGGCTACGCCAGCGCCACGGTCCCGCGGCATCTGGCCCGCGGCGCCCTCGGCTTCGGCGCGCTCGTGGGATCGCTGGCCCTGCTGCCGGTCACCGGCCCGTGGAGCCTGCTGCTCGCCCCGGTCGGCCTCGTCGCCCTGCGCGGCTGCCCGATGTGCTGGACGATCGGCCTCGTGGAGACCGTCTCGGCCGGGCGGCTGCGCCGCTCCTGCGTCAGCGGGAGCTGCGAACTACGGCGCGCCTAGTGCCGCCGACCACGCGCACGAGCGCCGACCGGGTCCGGAAGTCCCGGACCCGGTCGGCGCTGTCGTAGGGTTCGTACGGCCCCGCTCCCGGCGTGCGGGGTGGGGGATCAGCGCAGCTTCAGGCGGTGTACCCCGCCGTCGACGGCGCCGACGTAGAGCGTGCGGCCGTCGGCGGCGGCGGCCAGCTTGGTGGTGTCGGTGTTCTGCAGACCGTTCGAGATGTTCTCCCACGTGAGCCCGTTGTCGGTGCTGCGCAGTACGCCCCGGCCGCCCTGGACGAGCCCGGACGCGGTCGATCTGGCGGTGGCCGCGTAGAGCGCTCCGCCGACCCGCAGCAGGTCCGAGACGTGGACCGCGAGCGGGCCGGTGTCGGAGGTGCGGAAGGTCTTGCCGTCATCGGTGCTGACCCGGACGGACGAGCCGCCGACGACCAGGCGTCGGCCGTCCACCGCGATCGCGGAGACGGGGCCCTCGGCGACCTTGGTCTTGGTGACGCCGCCGTCGTCCGAGCGGTAGAGGCCCGAGGCGTTGCCGAGCCAGACGCGCCGCGGGTCGCGCGGGTCACCGGCCATGGCATCGAAGGACTTCTCGTGGAAGAGGTTCTTCCACGTCTTTCCGCCGTCGGACGTCGCGAACAGCCCGTCGCCGAAGATGCTCCGGAAGCCGATCGCCACCCGGTCCGGGTCGGCCGGGTGGACCAGGATCGAGGTCGGTATCTCCGACGACGTGCCCTTCACCTGCCAGGTCCGGCCCGCGTCGCCGCTGCGGGAGACCTCGAAGAGGCCGGTCGCGGTGCGCCGGACCTGCCACACCACCTTGGTGTCCTTGGGCGAGACGGCGATGTGCGAGGTCAGGCGACCGGTCATGCCCTCCGCGCCGGACTGGCCCCACTCGGGGCCCGCGACGGGGATCGCGGTGCGGTAGGTGCCGCTCACCGTTCCGGCGAGCAGCTGGTCGCCGCTGGCCGCGAGGGCGAGGGTGGTGAGGCCCTGGACGCCGATCCTTCGGTAACCGGTGCCGTCGGCCGAGCCGCGGTAGAGGCCGTCCTGTTCGCTGGACACGGTCACCGAGCCGTCGGCCCAGCGGTCGTAGTCCATCGCGATGGCCGCCTTCGAGGGGGCGGGCGCGGGCTTCCAGGTCTTGCCGTGGTCGCGGCTCACCTGCCCGGCGCCGAACAGCGCGCGCAGGTACAGGTCGCCGCCGGAGGCGGACAGTCCGTCCCCGCCTTCCGCCAGGGGCAGCAGGGTGGACCAGGTGCGGCCCTTGTCGTAGGAGCCGCGGACGCCCGTACCGGGGACGTAGGCCGCCACCACGGTGGAGTCGGCCGCCAGGCCGCGGAGGGTGTTCACCGGCTCGTCGAGGACGAGGTGCGCCGCACCCGGGTCGCCCTTGCCGACGCCGTCGATCCGCCAGACCCCGTCGAAGGTCGCCAGGTACAGGGTGTCGCCGACGAGGGTCGCCTCGCGGACGGGACCGGTCACGCCGGTGGGGTACGTCGCCCAGCTGTCGCCCCCGTCCGTGCTCACCAGCAGGGCGCCGCCGGCCAGCGCGGCGAGGGTACGGGTCTGCTCGTCCGCGACGAACTCGTCGATGTGCGCGTCGGGCACGCTCAGCTTGCGCCAGGTGCGGCCGTTGTCGTCGGTGCGCAGGATCGTGCCCCGGCGGGTGGGGTCACCGGCCGTGTTCACGGCGTACCACCAGCGATCGGGGCGGTGGGCGTCGATCACGACCGGTCCGGTGCCGTTGCCGTCGGCGATCGGCAGCCGGCCCACCTGGCGCCAGTTGGCGCCGCCGTCGGTGGTCAGCCAGGGGGCGGCCTTGCGGTACTGGGTGACGACGGCCTGCTTCGGCCGGGCCGGCGAGAGCGCGAGGTGGCCGGCCTCGCTGTTCGGGCCGATGGGCTCCCAGCGGTCGCCGCGGCTGCCGACGGGGGTGACCTCGAAGGCGCCGGTTCCGGTGATCTGCCGGCCGTCGGTGGTCGTGGCCCGCACGGCCAGCTGGTAGGCGCCGGCCGCCTTGCCGGTCACGTCGGCCTGGTAGTAGCCGGCGCCGTTCATGGTGGTGGGCAGGGTGAAGGCCTTGCCGCGCGGAGGCGTGACGGTGATCTGTGGCGGCGCGTTCAGGGCGGCCGGGGCGGCGATGTGCACGGTGGAGCGGCCGTCGCTCGGGTCGGGGGACGCTTGGACGACCAGGTGCCGGACGACGACCAGGTACGGCACCCGCAGGGCGGGGCCGCGCGCGGGGGTGGCCGTGATCGAGCCGCTGATCTCCGTGTCGGTGGGCGGGCGGTCGGCGCGCAGGGTGACGGTGACGGTCGTGGACCCCCCGGCGGGGACGGTGACCCGCGCCGGGGACACGGTGGCGGAGCCGGTACTGCCCAGAGTCAGCGGCAGCGGTTCCTTGCCGGGGTTGGTCAGACGCACCTTCGCGCTGCCGCCGACGGCCTTGTTCGCCAGGTCGGCGAGGCCGAACGACACGGCCGTCGGGGAGGCGCTCAGGGCGGCCGATGCCGCGGCGGCGACGTCGAGGCGTCCGTTGCCCTGGACGGTGGGGCCGCTGCCGGCGAGCTGTTTCGCGGTGCCGACCAGCGCGGACCTGATGCCGTCGGGGTCCTGGTCCGGCCGCAGTTGGCGCAGCAGGGCGGCGGCTCCGGCGACGTGCGGGCTCGCCATCGAGGTGCCCGACATGCGGTAGACGCCGGGTTCGTACAGCGAGGTGGGGATCGTGGAACGGATCTCCACGCCGGGTGCGACCAGGTCGGGCTTGAGGCCGAAGCCGGTGCCGGGCCCGCGCGACGAGAACGAGGCGATCGCGTCGGTGGAGTCGGTGCCGCGCAGGGTGACGGACACCTTCCCGGTGGCCAGTTGACGGCTCAGCTGCGCGTACTGGGTCGCGTCGATGCCCATGACGACCAGGCGGTCCATGCGCAACGAGTCGCCGGAGGCGGCGGCCCGGGCGAGGTCGGGGCGGGCAGGGGTCGCCTGGGCCTCGACCGTTCCCGGGGTGGCGGCGAGCACGGGTCCGTCGTGGGTCGCCAGACCGCCGAGCACGGCGAGCGCGCCGCGCTTCTCGGCCTCGCGCGCCCAGTCGATGTCGCCCTGGCTCAGTACGTCCGTACTGGGCGGGACGAGGATGTCGGCCCGCAGGATCTTGCCCCGTACGTCACCGACGCGCTTCCAGTCCTCGGCGGTGCCCGCGCCGACGTCCACGAGCGGCGCGGTGACCGGTTCCTGGGGCGGGTTCGCGGACAGGATGCCCCGGTACGTCTGGATCAGTTCGGGCTGCTTGCCGGCCAGGTAGGCGCTGGGTGTCCGCACCCCGCTGGTGGAGGCGCCGACCGCGATGACTCCGTCGGCCGAGGCCGGGCTGCTGATGGTGCCGCTGCCGGGCCCGTCGTTGCCCGCCGCCGCGACGACGACCACCCCGGCCCGCACGGCGGCGGTCGCCGCGCGGCCCAGCGGGTCGGTGCCGTCACCGGGCCCGCCGAGGCTCATGTTGATCACGTCGGCCGGGTGGGGGTTGGCCGGGTCGGCCGCCGCCTCGAGACCGGCGATGATGTCGGAGGTGTAGCCGCTGCCGTCGGCGCCGATGACCTTGTAGGCCAGCAGGCTCGCGTCGGGCGCCATGCCGGTGACGCCCCCCTTCTTGGCCGCCTTGCCCGCGATGATGCCCGCGACGTGGGTGCCGTGACCGTTGTCGTCCATCGGGTCGTCGTCGCCATTGGCGAAGTCGAAGCCGCCGACGACCTTGTGGCCCGTGCCGAAGCCGCCGCCCAGGTCGGGGTGGCCGTAGTCCACGCCGCTGTCCAGGACCGCCACGACGGTGCCCTTGCCGGTCGCCTTCACCCCGCTCGGGTCCTCGCGCTTCCAGACCTCGGGCGCGCCGGTCAGCGGCACGCTGGTGTCCGTACGCACCTGGATCCGGGTGTCCGGCCGTACGGCGACGACGCCAGGCAGCGCCGCCAGCCGCGCCGTTTCGGAGGCGGGCACCGACATCGCCACGGCGTTGACGAGCAGGCCGAGTTTGCGCGGTGCGGCGGGGTGCATGCCGGCTGCCCGTACCGTCCCCACGAAGGCGTCCTGCCGTGCCGCCAGGGCCCGCCGGGCGTCGCCGACGGCGGAGGCGGTGCCGACGGCCTGGGAGGTGAGCGAGCCGCCGGGGGCGGCTGTGACGGCGGCGTCCCCGGACAGTTCGACGATGACCCGCTGGTTCGGGTCGGGTGACTGCGCGGTCGCGGTAGCGGTCGCGGTGCCGGGTATCGCGGTGAGCGTCCCGGCGAGCGCGACGGTGGTGACCGCAACGGCCACCAGGCGTCGGCTTCTTCGTGGGTTCTTGGCCATGGGAAGAAGTCCTAGTGCCGAAGTCACTCTCCGTACAACAGATCCGGGCGGCCCATTGCTGCCGCTGGCACAAGTGGGCCATTATCCGCATATGACGAACGAGCTCACCGCCGCCGGCATCGATCCGTTCGACGAGAGCGTCTACCGAGCCGTGCTGCGCCGGCGCACGGCGGTCCCGGCCGAACTCGCCGCCGACCTCGGCTGCTCCCCCCTCCGCGCGGCCAAGGCGCTGGACCGGCTGCACGACCACGGCCTGGTCGGGCGGCTCGCGGGCGTCCGCCGCCGGTACGCGGCGATCGAGCCGGGAGCCGCGGTCGAGTCCCTGGTACGGGCCAGGACCTCGGAGTTGGACCGGGTCCGTACGGCCGCGGGCGAGCTGTCCCGCCTCTTCGCGGCGGCCCAGGCCGGCACCGACGGGGAGGACGAGGTGGAGATCGCCACCGGCCGCGAGGCGCTCGGCCGCTGGTTCGTCCGCCTCCAACAGGAGGCGCGCGAGGACGTCATGACCCTGGACCGGCCGCCGTACGCACTGACCACCTCCAACCCGGTGGAGAGCACGGCGCTGGGGCGCGGTGTGCGCTACCGCGCGGTGTACGCCCCCGAGGCGCTGGAGTGGCCGGGGGTCCTCGAGGACATCCGCGGCCTCGTGCGCCGCGGCGAGCAGGCCCGGGTGATGCCGGGTCTGCGGATCAAACTGGCCATCGCGGACCGGCGGTTGGCGCTGATGCCGCTCTCCCTGGACCTCAACGGCGTACGCGCTGCGGTCATCCGCCCCTGCGCCCTGCTGGACGCCCTCACGGACTACTGGGAGTTGTGCTGGAAACAGGCCCTGCCGCTCGACGTCCCCGCCGAGGACCCGCTCGGTGAGGAGGACCGCCTGGTGCTCACCCTGCTGGTCAGCGGCCTCAAGGACGAGGCCATAGCCCGCCAGCTCGGCTGGTCGGTCCGCACCATGCGCCGACGCATGAGCCGCCTCCACGAACTCCTGGGCGCGGTGAACCGCTTCCAGGCCGGCGTCGTCGCGACCCGCCGTGGCTGGATCTGAGGCGCCACGGGTCCCCTATGCTCGCGGGGCAGTTGGTACGGGCAGTTCATCGAGGGGGCGCGGAGCCGCATGGCCGACGAGATCACGTACGAGTACAAGACCGTGCAGACGGTTCGCGGCACCGACGGTTTGGTGATCTCGAAGCTGCAGAAGGACGGCTGGGAGCTGGTGGAACAAACCCCGGGCATGCTGCGCTCCACCCTGGACTTCCGTCGGCCGAAGAAGCCCCTGCCGCGGCTCTTGATCGGCGCCGCGGTCGGCGTTCTCGCGCTCCTGGTCATCGTCATCGGCGTAGGCGCGGCACTCGAGGACGGAGACGAGAAGAAGGACGAGGCGAACAAGCCGGCGCCGGCCACCGCGAGCGCACGACCCTCCGCCCCGTCGACCCCGACCGGGGCCGGGTCGGCTGCCGTTGAAGTGATCACGCTGCAGAACAACCCGGAGTTCGCGGCGTTGCTGAAGACGCCGGACTCGTGCGACAGCGCGAACCTGGACTTCGCGACCAAGTACAAGGGCAAGAAGGTCGCCTTCGACGGCTCGATCGTGCACATGATGCCCCACGGGAACGACGGCACCCGCTACGACGTCCTCCTGGGCCCGGGCGACCAGGGGCCGAAGACGGGGATCGGCCCAGCCTTCAGGTACACGGACGTCAACGTCCTCGACCTGAAGCTGACCGGCGCGAACACCCCCGCCACCGTCCGCGCGGGCGATACCTTCCGCTTCGTCGCCGAAGTGGGCGAATTCAACGCCAAGCAGTGCCTCTTCTTCCTCAACCCGGTGTCGACGGAAACCCGGTAGTCAAGGTGGGTGGCTCCTGGTGTTGCTGCCCCGTTTTGGCCGGGTGCGGCCAGTACTGGACCGGCAGCCACACCGCCACCATGGCCAACAAGAGCCCCTGGCTGAAGCTGCCGTAACCACCACCCGAGGAACCACGCCCGGCGTCAGACGCCGACCGCTTCTTCCATCTCCTCCTCCACCGACGCGTCCTGCTCCTTCGCGTCCTGCTCCTTGGCGCCCGGCTCCTTCACGTCCTCCGCCCCCGTGGAGCGTCGGCGTTCGACGAGTCCGGCCGTGGCGGTGAGCACGAGCCCGAGGAGGAGCCACAGGGCGAGGGTGCCCAGCTGGCGGGAGAGGTCGGCGTTGCCGAAGTAGAGGAGGCTGCGCAGGCCCCCGATGTATCCCGCGCCGTTCCAGAAGGCGTTCAGGGAGCCGAAGAAGCCGTTCTGCAGCTCCGGCCGGAACAATCCGCCGGAGCTGGTGAAGTTGAGCATCACGAACAGCACCATCATGGCCAGCGTCGTCCAGCGCCCCAGGAAAGTGTGCAGGCCGACTCCGATGAACAGGATGCCCGCGGAGTAGAGCCAGGTCAGGCCCCAGACACCGGCCAGTCCGTGGTGGGCGAGGTGGAAGACCGGTCCGGCGAGCAGGGCGCCGATCGCGCTGACGACACCCGATACGCCGACCACGAGCAGCGCGCGGCCGCGCATACGCAGCGCGGCGCCCGCACCGCCGAGTACCGCCACCGAGGCGTAGGAGCCGATGCTGACGGCGACGAGCAGGAAGAACAGCCCCTGTCCGGTCGGGTCGTCGTCGACGGTGGGGACGACATCGGTCACCGCGAGCGGGGCACCCTGCCGGGCGGCGATCGGTGTGAAGATCTTTTCCGCGACGGTGGCGCCGGTGTCGGAGGCGGCCGTGGCGACGATCAGCTCGGGCGCGGTGCCGCTCGGCACGTAGGCGCCGGTGATGCGGCGGTCCTTGAGCAGCTGCACCGCGTCGGCGCGACGGGCCACCGTGCGCACGTCGAGGGCGTCACCGGCCCGGTCCTTCACGGTCTGGGCGAAGACCATCGCCTGGGGCCCCTCGCCGACCACGGCGACCGGCAGGTGGTGGGGCTCCGGCTGGACGAAGGCGCCCATGTAGGCGAGTCCCATGCCCAGGCACATCAGCAGGGGGGTGAGCAGGTGGGTGAGCACATGACGGAGCGCGGGGTTCGGGGCTGACTTCTCCGGGTGGTGCGGGGTGGTCGTGTGACCGGACATGAGACGGGACCTCCGATGTCGGCTCGGGCTGCGGTACACCCCACCGGCAGATAGTTGGTATATGCAACGGTCGTGGTGGTTGTACTATACAACTATGAGTTGGAAGGAGTGGCCGTGATCAGGAACGCATCGGGGACCCGAGCGCCGTCCAGCGGCGCCGACGGCCAGGGTGAGGCGCGCCGCGACGCGGCCGTCGAGACGATCCAGCGAGAGATGACCGCCTTCGCCCGGCGCGCCCGGTCGGTGGCCGCGCGGATGCATCCGGAGCTCTCGCTGGTGTCCTTCACCCTGCTCGGCCACCTGGAGGAGCATCCGGGCACCCGGGTCTCCGATCTCGCCGCCCACTACGCGCTGGACAAGTCGACCGTCAGCCGCCAGGTCGCGGCGCTGGAGCGGGCGGGGCTGATCGAGCGGCGCGCCGACCCGGATGACCATCGGGTGTACGTACTGGAACCCACCCCCGCGGGCGCCGCGACCCTCGCGCGGGCGACGGAAAACCGGCGGGCGATGTTCCGCGACCGCCTCGCGGACTGGCACCCCGGCGACCTCGACCGCTTCGCCGCCTACCTGCTCCGCTACAACGACTGGCCGGGGTCGGAGCGGGACGACCGGGACCCCGGCGGCGGAATACCCCAGACCCTTTAGTTGCTATATGCACCGAACTGCGCGGGCGACTCCGTGTCCCGCGCGACCCCCAGGAGATTCGCATGTCGGACCGCACCCCCGAACAGCCCGCAGACGTCGTCGCACGCCTCCGGACCGCCTTCGCCACCGGCCGTACGAAGCCGTTGAGCTGGCGCACCAGCCAGCTCGAAGCGCTGCGGACGCTGCTCACCGAGCGCGGCGACGAGCTGGCCGCCGCGCTCCGGTCCGACCTCGGAAAGAGCCGGGCGGAGGCCTACCGCACCGAGATCGACTTCACCGTGCGCGAGATCGACCACACCCTGGACCACCTGGCCGACTGGCTGCGCCCCCAGCCCGCCCCGGTACCGGAGCGGCTGAGCCCGGCGACCGCGCACACCGTGCAGGACCCGCTCGGCGTGGTCCTCGTGATCGCCCCGTGGAACTACCCGCTCCAGCTCCTGCTCGCTCCGGTCGTCGGCGCGCTGGCGGCCGGCAACTGCGTCGTGGCCAAGCCCAGCGAGCTGTCGCCCGCCACCTCGCGCGCGGTCGCCGACCTCCTGCCCCGCTACCTGGACCACGAAGCCGTGGCCGTGGTGGAGGGTGCGGTGCCCGAAACCACCGAGCTGCTGGCCCAGCGTTTCGACCACATCTTCTACACGGGCAACGGGCAGGTCGGCCGGATCGTCATGCGGGCCGCCGCCGAGAACCTCACCCCCGTCACGCTCGAACTCGGCGGCAAGTCCCCGGTCTTCGTCGACCGCGGTACGGACATCGGCGTCGTCGCGGCTCGCCTGGCGGCCACCAAGTTCATGAACGCGGGCCAGACCTGCGTCGCGCCCGACTACGTGCTGACCGATCCCGGCACCGCCAGGGAGCTGGAGCAGGCTCTCGCCGAGGCCCTGCGCGGTCTCTACGGCGAGGACCCCGCGGCGGCCCCGGACTACGGCCGGATCATCAACGAACGCCACTTCGACCGCCTGACGGGCCTGCTCGACTCCGGGCGCACGGTCACCGGCGGCGTGCACGACCGGGCCGACCGCTACATCGCTCCGACCGTCCTGGCCGGAGTGGCACCCGATTCCCCGGTCATGCGCGAGGAGATCTTCGGCCCGATCCTGCCCCTGGTCGAGGTGGCCGACCTCGACGAGGCCATCGCCTTCATCGGCGACCGCGACAAGCCCCTGGCGCTGTACGCCTTCACCGAATCCGACGACACCCGCGAACGCCTGAGCCGGGAAACCTCCTCGGGCGGCCTGACGTTCAACCTGCCGGTCGCCCACCTCACCGTCTCCGACCTGCCCTTCGGCGGCGTGGGGGAGAGCGGCATGGGCAACTACCACGGCCGCTATTCCCTGGACACCTTCAGCCACCGCAAGGCCGTACTGGACAAGCCCCTGAGCTGACGGCCGCGACCGCCCCGACCCGCCACCGGCCCCGGCGGCGGGTCGGAGCGACGGCGCCGCGCTCCGTCGCGCGGCCCCGCAAACGCTTGGTGTGCCGGCCTGTCGGGGTACACCCGCTGGTCGCGGGAGGCGGCATCCGCCACCGGAATTCAGTGGCGTACGGCATCGATGCGCACAAAGATACGAGGATGGGATCAAGCGACCGCGAGAACGACGCGGCGGTGGCCCGGTGGACGCCTTCCACCCGCTACCCCGACATGTGGGTCGACCCGGATGACGATCCGCGCGAGACCGAAGTCGAGATCGTCGGCGAACGCGACACGCTGCTGGACAATCTGCGCTATTTCCGCCTGACCATCGAGCTGAAGTGTGCGGGCCTGGACGCCGAACAGATGGCGCTACGCTCCGTGCCACCGTCCACGATGTCCCTCCTCGGGCTGGTACGGCACCTGGCCGAGGATGAACGGCACTTCCGCCGGATGGCCGGCGAGGACGCGCCCAGGATCTACCGCACCGCAGAAGACCGTGACGGCGACTGGAACGGCGCGATCGCCGACCCGGCGGTCATGGCGGACGCCTGGCGGCAGTGGCGGGCCGAGAGCGAGAGGACCGACCGCTTCATCGCGGGCTTCGCCGACCTCGCCACGCGGACGGGGGAGGCGCCGCTTCGCGAGATCCTGGTGGCACAGATCACCGAGTACGCGCGGCACTGCGGCCACGCCGACCTGCTGCGCGAGCGGATCGACGGCCGAGTGGGGCAATGATCGACCACCAGCGCGCCGGGACATCGGGCCGCAGCGAAATGTTTCGAAACGCTCTCCCATTCCGCGCTGCCATAAAGTACGAACGGTCGGCGCCAGGGTCAAGATGTACGCCTCAATGAACCCTCGTCGACCTTGACAAGCCGGTCGCGCCGACCGGAAACTCTTCGAAAGTTTCCGATAATCGCCACTCGTCCACGGCGTTCGCGCAGAGGAGAGAAGTTGAGCGAGCAGCGTCCGACCCTGGCTCTCATCGCCGCGGAGGCGGGGGTTTCCCAGGCCACCGTGTCCAAGGTGATCAACGGCCGCTCCGATGTCGCACCCTCGACACGCGAACGCATCGAGAACCTGCTGCGCTCGCACAACTACCTCCGCCCCGGCGCCCAGGGCAGGGCCCGCAGATCGGGCCTGGTCGACTTGATCATCGGGGGCCTGGACAGCGCGTGGGCCGTGGAAATACTGCGCGGCGTGGAGGCAGAGTGCGCCCAGCGCGGCGTCGGCACGGTCGTATCGCTCGTCCCGCCGGGCGAGGCCACTCCGTCGAGCTGGGCCGCACTGCCGGTCCTGCACCACAGCGACGGCGTCATCCTGGTCACCGCCTCCGTCACCGCGGCTCAGCGCGCCCAGGTCGAACGGGCCGGGGTGGCACTGGTGGTCATCGACCCGATCGACCTGCCGGGCAACGGCGTACCGAGCATCGGCACGACCAATTGGGCGGGCGGCCTCGCCGCCACCGAGCACCTGCTGGAGCTGGGGCACCGCCGGATCGCCGCGATCGGCGGGCGCAAGGAGATGCTCTGCAGCCAGGCCCGGATCGACGGGTACCGGGCCGCCCTGGAGCGGGCCGGTATCGAGGTCGACCGCGAACTGATCCGGTTCGGCGACTTCCAGCACGAGGGCGGCTTCCGGTGCGCCCAGGAACTGCTCGCCCTTCCCGACCCGCCGACCGCCGTCTTCGCCGGCAGCGACCAGCAGGCGATGGGCGTCTACGAAGCCTCCCGGCAGGGCGGGTTGAGCATCCCGCAGGACCTCAGCGTGGTCGGCTTCGACGACCTGCCGACATGCGAATGGCTGTCACCGCCACTGACGACGGTGCGTCAGCCGCTGGAGGAGATGGGCCGCCTCGCCGCCCGCACGCTCTTCCAACTCCTGGACGGCCAGCCCCTGGTCAGTCCCCGGATGGAGCTCTCGACCGAGCTGAAGCTCCGGCTCTCCACCGCACTGCCCCCTCTTTAGGTCAAGGCCGTGAAGTGACGGGCTGATCGCCTCTGTCGAGAGGATGTCGATGCTGAGGGTGGCTTTGTAGGCGCGGCGGTCGACGCGCAGGCTCTTGTACGCGTAGCGGGACAGTGGGCGCTTGACGGCGCGAGGCTCAGCCGCAGGCGGCGGGCGGGCATGAGGTGGTCCAGGACCGCGCGGCCGAGAGCGCCGATCAGGTCCACGGCGCTATCGGCGATCACGCTGGCGGCCTGGATGATCTGGTCACGGGCGGTCCGCAGCATCGCGAAGTAGGCGGACTCGGCCTCCCAGCGCTCGTGATCTGGCTTGGTCGCAGGGCGCAGCCTCTGGCCGCACGGTCCACCCTCCGCTCGCCGCGGTGACCACTGGCCGGGCCGCGGTCCCTGGAAGCGCTTCCACCACCCGTCCCCCAGCGCTTCCGAAGGCGCCTCCCGGACCGGGCCGCACGCTTCACGCCGGACCAGGGTGTGGTGTCAAGACCTGAAGGCATCATGGCCGGAAGACGCCCCGCGAGCACACCCATGCAGAACAGGGCCGTCGCGGCCCGAGGCGTCCGCCGATCAGTTCGGAGAGGGCGGGCCGGGGGCGGACTCGCGCACGGTCAGGCGCGTCGGGAGGATCAGCGGGCTGGGGTCATGCCCCTCGATGGCGCTGACCAGCATCCGGGCCATCTCCTGCCCCAGCGCCCGCACCGGCTGATGGACCGTGGTCAGCGGCGGGCTGGTGTGCCGGGCGCTCGCCAGGTCGTTGAAGCCGATCACCGCGACGTCCTCGGGCACCCGGAACCCCCGTTCCCGCAGGGTGCGCAGGGCGCCGATGGCCATCGCGTCGGAAGCGGCGAACACCGCGTCGGTACGGGGGTGCGCCCGGAGCAGCCGCTCCATCGCCTCGGCGCCGCCGTCCTCGGTGAAATGCCCCGGCTCGACCCCGGCCAGCGGCACGCCGGAGAGCGTCAGCCCCTCGCTGAATCCCTGCTCCCGCGCGACGGCGGCCCGGGTGTCCACCTGCCCGGTGATCATGACGGGCCGCCGGCGGCCCGTGCGCACGAAGTGCTCGGCGGCCAGGCGGGCACCGCCCCGGTTGTCGGCGTCCACGTACCACGTCGGCTCGCCCGTGAGCGGGAGTCCGCCGTAGACGACGGGCAGGTCGACGTCCTCGACCAGGCGTCCCAGCGGATCGTCGCCCCGCAGCGCCATCAGCATGACGCCGTCGGCCCGGCGGGAGCGCAGCAAGCGCTCGAACCGCTCCCGGCCGCGCGGGGTGTTGGCCAGCAGCAGGATCAGTTCCAGTTCCGTCTGCTCCAGCGCCGCACTGACGCCCACGACGACCTCCGCGAAGAACGGGTCCGCGAACAGCCCCGGTTCGTTGCTGGAGACCGCCAGCACCACCGCTCCGACCCTGCGGCTCGCGAGGGCCTGCGCCGACGGATTGGGTACGAAGTCGAGCTCACGCACCGCCCGTTGGACCGCCTCCCGCTTGGCCCGGCTGACATGGGGGGCGTTGTTGATCACCCGGGAGGCCGCCGTGCGCGACACTCCGGCGCGTGCGGCCACCTCGTCGAGCGTCGGCATGCGCTTGGGTGACGGCTCCATGGAAAAGCGGCTCCTCGGGCTCACGCGGGCGGCCAGCAGGGGTTCATGATTCCATGCGCCCTTCCACCTCGGCTTCCCCTCGGCCTCTCCTCGTCTTCCCCCTCGGCCCCGGCCCGGCGCCGGCTCCGGGCCTGCGGGCCGATGATGCCCCGGGCCTCGCGCCGGCAGCGCTTCCAACTCATCGCGCCATACCGCCCCACCCTGACGGTTCTGTGTTCAACCTCTTGACACTCCATCACGTCGGCCCCAATCATCCCAACAGCGCGGTCCGGCCCGCAGTACGACTGGAAGCGCTTCCAATTCCTTGGCCCCACCCTCGGAGGACGAACCATGCGCAGGTCCCTCGCAGCAGCATCATCCGCCCTGCTGGCCGGTGTGCTCACCGCCGGTCTGACCGCGATCGGCGCCGGTCCGGCCTACGCCGCCGACCCGACGACCATGACCAGCGGCTTCTACGCCGATCCCGACAACTCCGCCGCGCGGTGGGTCAATGCCAACCCCGGCGACGGGCGGGCCGCGGCGATCCGGACGTCCATCGCCAACACCCCGGCAGCCCGCTGGTTCGGCAACTGGAGCGGTGACATCGGCGCCGCCGCGGGCTCCTACGTCGGCCGCGCGGACTCGTACGACAAGCTGCCGATCCTGGTCGCGTACAACATCCCCGACCGGGACATCTGCGCCGGTCACTCCGGCGGCGGAGCCGGGAGCCGGGCCGCGTACGACGCCTGGATCGCCGCCTTCGCCGGCGGCATCGGGAACCGCCCGGCCGTCGTCGTCCTCGAACCCGACGCCCTCGGCCACGAGAGCTGCATGACGGCCAATCAGATTGCCGCGCGCAACGCCATGCTGCAGAACGCGATCGCCCAGTTCCGGGCGAAGGCGCCGAACACCTGGGTGTACCTCGACGCCGGAAACCCCGGCTGGATCGACGCCCCGACCATGGCGCGCCAGCTCGTCGCGGCCGGTGTCGGCGGGGCGCACGGTTTCGTGCTGAACGTCTCCAACTACTACACCACCGACCAGAACACCTCCTACGGGAACGCCGTCAACTCCGCGCTGGGCGCGTACGGATACACCAAGCCGTTCGTCGTCGATACCAGCCGCAACGGCAAGGGTTCCGACGGTCAGTGGTGCAACCCGGCCGGCCGCCGGATCGGTACGCCCAGCCAGCGCGGCGGCGGCGCGGAGATGCTGTTGTGGATCAAGGTTCCCGGCGAGTCCGACGGCAACTGCGGCGTGGGGACGGGCTCCTCGGCCGGGCAGTTCCTCCCGGAGGTCGCCTACAAGATGATCTACGGCTACTGACCTGACCTGACCTGACCTGACCTGTTCCCCTCGCCCGGGTCCGGGCCGCGGCGCCCGGCCGGTCACCTCGCTGTCCGACGCCCCTGACCGTGACACCGACCACCTCTGCCGAAGGAACTCCGTGCGCATCCCCCTGTTCCGATCCGTCCTGAGCGCGAGCGTGAGCGCGCTCGCCCTCGTCCTCGCCGCCGCCCCGGCCCCCGCTGAAGCCGGCACCCCGCCGGCCTCCCACACGCTCCCCGCGAACTCCCGTTTCTCCGTCGACCCCGGCAGCGACGCGGCCCACCAGGCCGTCACCGACTTACTCCACCACGACTTCGAAGGCGCCAAGTCCATGGCGCAACTAGCCAGTTGGCCCGAGGCCGCCTGGTTCACCGACGGAACCCCCGACCAGGTCGAAACCCGCGTGCGCGACCTGGTGCGCCGCGCCGAGCGCAGTCGCACGGTCCCCGTCCTGGTGGCCTACAACATCCCGCTGCGCGACTGCTCCCAGTACTCCTCCGGCGGCGCGCAGTCGGACACCGCGTATCAGGCGTGGATCAGCGCCTTCGCCCGGGGGCTCGGCCGCAGCAAGGCCGTCGTCATCCTCGAACCGGACGGGCTGGCCAACCTCCCGTCCGACTGCGGCCCCGACAGCGACCCCACCGGTGCGATCACCACGGGACGCTACGCCGACCTCAACCACGCGATCGACGTCCTGGAACGGCAGCCGAACAGCGTCGTCTACCTGGACGCCGGCAACAGTCACTGGCGCGGCGTCGGGGACATGGCGGGGCGTCTCCTCCAGGCCGGCGTCACCCGCACCCAGGGCTTCTCGCTCAACGTTTCCAACTACCTGGCGACCGAACCGTCCACCCACTACGGCACCTGGGTCTCCCAGTGTCTCTGGTTCGCCACCAAGGGCCCGGACCAGGGCAAGGGGCACCCCGACCGGTGCGCTAGCCAGTACTACTCGCCCGCCGCGCCGAACGACGGGCAGCCGGGGAACGCCGTGAACGTGGACGATCCGGCCACCTGGCACTGGACCGACCTGTGGTTCCAGCAGAACGTCGGCACTCCGCCCCCGCGGGAGCTCGCGCACCTCGTCGTCGACACCGGCCGCAACGGCCAGGGTCCCTGGACACCGCCCCCCGGCAAGTACAGCGGCGACCCGCAGACCTGGTGCAACGCTCCCGGCCGGGGCATCGGCGACCGCCCCACCGCGAACACCGGCGTCCCGCTCGTCGACGCCTACCTGTGGATCAAGACCGTCGGCCAGTCGGACGGCCAGTGCAACCGGAACATCCCGGGCGGCACCGTCGATCCGGAGTACGGCATCGTCGATCCCGCGGCCGGCGTGTGGTGGCCGGAGCAGGCCACGTCCCTCGTGCGGAACGCCAGTCCGGCCCTGGAGTTCAACACTGCCGTGCGCTGACCCCGGCGCACCGCGCGGACCGTCGAAAAGCTTTCGGTCGCGCCCGTGAGTTCGGTCAAGCTCCCAGGGCAAGTCAAAGGAACGAAGAGCGAAACACTTTCGAAACTGTTGACATGTTTCTGCGGTGTTTCCACACTGAGTCGCAACGCCCTGCTGGTGCGCGTCTTTCGTCCATGGACGCCGGCATTTCCTGAACGCATTCGTTCTGCCGCACTGCAATCCTTCCGTGATTCCCTTCCTGGAGGCTCAGTTATGGGCTTGAACGCCATCCCCTCACCCGCCCTCCGCCGCACGTCAGGCCGTCTCCGTACGGCCCTGGTCGCCGGTGTCCTCAGCGCGGCCGCCGTGCTGGGGGCGCCGCTGACCGCACACGCCGCCGGAGACACGCTCGGCGCCGCGGCGGCGCAGCACGGCCGCTACTTCGGCGCCGCGATCGCCTCGGGCCGCCTCAACGACGGGGCCTACACGGCGATCGCGGGCCGCGAGTTCAACTCGGTCACGCCCGAGAACGAGATGAAGATCGACGCCACCGAGCCCCAGCGGGGCCAGTTCAACTTCTCCGCCGGTGACCGCGTCTACAACTGGGCGGTGCAGAACGGCAAGCAGGTGCGCGGCCACACCCTGGCCTGGCACTCGCAGCAGCCCGGCTGGATGCAGAACCTCGGCGGCAGCGCGTTGCGCCAGGCGATGACCGACCACATCAACGGGGTGATGGCCCACTACAAGGGCAAGATCGCCCAGTGGGACGTAGTGAACGAGGCCTTCGCGGACGGCAGTTCGGGATCCCGGCGCGACTCGAACCTGCAGCGCACCGGCAACGACTGGATCGAGGTCGCCTTCCGCACCGCGCGCGCCGCCGACCCGGCCGCCAAGCTCTGCTACAACGACTACAACGTCGAGAACTGGACGTGGGCCAAGACCCAGGCCGTATACGCGATGGTCCGCGACTTCAAGCAGCGCGGCGTGCCCATCGACTGCGTCGGCTTCCAGTCCCACTTCAACAACGACAGCCCCTACAACAGCAACTTCCGCACCACCCTGCAGAGCTTCGCCGCCCTCGGCGTCGACGTGGCCATCACCGAACTCGACATCCAGGGCGCCCCGCCCGCGACCTACGCCGCCGTGACGAACGACTGCCTGGCCGTCACCCGGTGCCTGGGCGTCACGGTCTGGGGCGTGCGCGACACCGACTCCTGGCGCTCGGAACAGTCGCCGCTGCTGTTCAACGGCAACGGCAGCGCCAAGCCCGCCTACACCTCCGTCCTCAACGCGCTCAACGCCGGCTCCACCACCCCCACTCCGACCCCCACGCCCGGACAGGTCAAGGGCGAGGCCTCGGGCCGCTGCCTGGACGTGCCGGGCTCCAGTACCACCGACGGCACCCAGCTCGACTTGTGGGACTGCAACAACCGCACCAACCAGCAATGGACCTACACCGCCGCGGGCGAGCTGAGGGTCTACGGCAACAAGTGCCTGGACGCCGCGGGCACCGGCAACGGAGCGAAGGTCCAGATCTACGGCTGCTGGGGTGGCGACAACCAGAAATGGCGTCTCAACTCCGACGGCACCATCGTCGGCGTCCAGTCCGGCCTGTGCCTCGACGCCGCGGCGAACGGCACCGCCAACGGCACCCCGGTCCAGCTCTACTCCTGCTGGAACGGCAGTAACCAACGCTGGACCCGTACCTGACCCGTACCTGACCGCAGCGCCGAAGGGGTGACGGCCCGGCGCACGGCCGTCACGCGGTGGGTGCCACCGGGGCGGACAGCCGGGCCAGGGCCAGGACGCCCGCGCACACCAGGACCACGCCGATGAGCTGGGGGAGCAGCCACCAGCCGGCGCGCAGCCGCTCCCCGTACAGCAGGACTCCCAGCGCCACACCGACCGTAGCGTCGCCCAGGGTCAGGGCGGGCTGGGACGCGACCAGCGGGCCGCCCTGCATGGCGTGTTCGAGGAGCAGCAGTGCGCCGATGCCCGTCGCCCCGAAGGCGTACGTCTGCCAGGTGGTCAGGAACGCCACCACCCCCCGGTCGGTGAGGACGAGCACGGCGGACTTCATCAGGGCGGCGGTCAGCGCGTAGCAGATCGCGGTCGCCCCGCCGAGGCAGCCCGCGCGGGCGCGGCCGGGCGGCCGCCGCAGTCCGGCGGCGGCCAGGGCCAGCGCCGCGCCCGCGCACGCCACCAGGGCGGGCAGCCAGCGGTCGAGGGGGACGTGCGTACGGTTCCCCGCGGGGGAGGCCGCGGCCAGGGCCAGCCCCAGCCCGGCCACGACCGCGCCCACCGCGAGCCACAGGGGCCCCGGCAGCCGCTGCCGGGTCACCAGCGAGGCGATGAGCAGCGCGAGCGGCAGTTCCATCGATCCTCCCGCCGTCCCGCCGCCGGACAGCGCGACGCCACCACCGGACGGGCGCGTTGGACCGTCCGTGCGCGAAAGGTCCGGAAACGCTGTTGAAGCGCCGCCCGGCGGCGCCGGACAATGTCCACCACAACCCGTCTGCCCGCCCGCCCTGTCCGTCCCGCGAGCGGCCGGTCGTGAGTGACGTGGGATCAGCCTGCGTCGCCGTACGAGCCCGGGATCAGTGGGGCCATTGGTGCTGCGCATTCATTTCACCGCGGACGACCTCGCCCGGACCCGGGTGGCCTCGACCATCGGGGCCGCGGCGGAGACCTATTACAGCCTGGAGATGCTCGGCAGACGCTCCCTCGCGGCGCCCTTCCAACCCTGGCGCGCGAAGGTGACCGGCCGGTTGTCGCAGGACGCCAGACCGCTCACCGTCCTGATGCCGGACCACGGCCCCGGGCTCGACCTGCTGACCCTGGCGGGGGACTCGCCCGACATCGGCGAGGCCGCGGACACCCTGCTGCGGGCCCCGCGCTCACGCGTACGCCGAGAGCTGGAGGCGGTCGCCCTCGACTCCGCCCGTTCCTCCTGGGCGCGGTCCCTCGCCGAGGGGGACGGCGAAGCCCGCCGGCACCTGGCGGCAGCGCTCGTGGCCTGCCACCGCGCGACCGTCGGCCCGTACTGGCCGGCCGCCCGGTCGCGCCTCGAAGCGGTCCGCGCGCAGCTCGCGCGCACCTTCCTGGACACCGGCGTGGAGGGCCTGCTCGCCACGTTGTGCCCACCGCTGGTGCGGTGGAGCCCGCCCGTGCTGGAGGTGCGCCACCCCCGCCACCTCGATGTCCACCTCGGCGGCCGGGGGATCGTCCTCGCGCCGACGCTCTTCTCCTGGCGCGAGCTCAGCCTCCTGTACGACCCGTACGACGAGGAGTCGGTGCCCCGGCTGACCGTTCCGGCGGTGACCGACCCGGCGGACGGCTCCGCCCTGTGGCACGACGGCGACGGGGCGGGCACAGACGAGGCCCTGGGCACCCTGCTCGGCCGTACCCGGGCGGCCGCGCTGCGACTCCTCGTGGACGGTTGCGGTACGACCGAACTCGCCGGGCGGCTCGGCATCACCCCGGCCGCGGCGAGTCAGCACGCCAAAGCCCTGCGTGGCGCGGGCCTCATCACCACGAGCCGCAGGGGCGGTTGCGTGCTGCACGTGACGACGGCCCTCGGACGCGAGCTGCTCGGCGGGATGCGCGAGGGCGTCGGGGGCGGCGGCCGGCCTTAAGCGGTGACTTAACACCGTGGTCGGCGGACCCCGGTCGTCGGCAGGATGCGTGACGTCGCCGCCGGTCCGCAGGGCCGGCGGACCACCACATCCGCCACTGAAGTGGGAGCACACGCATGGCAGTTACAGCGAATTCACCGAGTATGAAGTCCCGCGCGCGCCGTGCGGGGGAGCGAGCCGCGGTCCTCATGGGCGCCGCGGCGATCGCCTTCGCGACGGCTCAGGCACCCGCGTCGGCCAGTACCGCCCAGTGCGCCGACAACCGCCTATGCGCCTGGTCCGACGCGAACTACGGCGGCATCTTCACCGCCTACACGGCCTCCGCCCCCGCTCTCGGCGGCGACAACGACCGGTTCGACTCCCTGTGGAACCGCAACAGCGTCTCCTGGTACGTCTACGTGGACGCGTACAACGGGGGCGCCAAGTACTGTGTCCGGCCGGGCTATTCGGTGTCGAACCTCGGTGACTGGTTCGGCCTCCACGACAAGATCTCGTCCGTTCAGAAGCTGGGCGGGACGTCCTGCGGCACCGCCACCCCGATCGGTTCCTACAAGGGCTCGTAGGCGGAGCCGCCCCGCAGCGGCCCCGCCCCGACACCGCCCGGTCGTACCGAAACCCCGCGGGCCGGGCCGACGGAGCATACGATTCCGGCACGAGCCGCGCCGTGGGGGGAACCGTGGATCCATTACCCGCTCAGGACGCGCCCGCCCCCATCAGGGTGGCCGCGGTCGATGACCATCCCATCATCCTGGTCGGTCTGCGCGCGTCGTTGGCCGACACCACGCCCGACATCGCGCTGGTGGCGATCGCGGAGGACGTGGACTCCCTCCTCGCCCAGGAGGAGGGAGTCACCGCGTCGGTGGTCCTGCTCGACCTGCGGCTGCGCGACGACAGCGACATCGGCGAGAACGTGCGACGGATCCGGGCCACCGGCGCCCGCGTGCTCGCCTACACCACCGAGCAACGGCCCGCCCTGATCCGCAGGGCGCTCGACGCGGGCGCCCTGGGACTCGTCCTCAAGGAGGACCCGCAGACCAGGCTCGCCGAAGCCGTCCGCGCCGCGCACGCCGGTGAGGCGTACGTTTCCAGCCGGCTCGCGCACCAGATCGTCAACGACCCGCGCGGGGGCATCCGGCTCTCCCGGCAACAGCACCGGGTGCTGGAACTGATAGCGCGGGGCCTGCCGCACGGACAGATCGCGAAGCTCCTGCACATCACCGAAGACACCGTCCGCACGCACCGCAAACGGGCCATCGAGGCCTACACGGACGCCGGAGACGGTCTCCTCGGGCAGAACACCGAGATCGTCTGGCGGGCCGTCGCGGACGGACACATCGACATCGGCCCGGAGCGGCCCGACACCCCGGGGCGATGACCCGGCACTCCTACCGGGAGGGGGTGGAGGTCGGGCTCTCCCGGTCCGTGGCCGCCGTATCGGTCCTGTTCGCCCTCAACTGGGTGACGGTCCCGCTGTCGGGCGACCGGCCGTCTCCCGGCGTCCTGGCGGTGGCGGTCGTGTTCGTGGCGTTGTGCCTCCGCCTCGTGGTCCGCGGCGCACGGGTCCGGTTGGACGGGACCGACGCCCTGGCGGCCCTCGCCGTCGCCGTCGTCGCGCACCCCGTCCTCGCCCTCGCCGACGGTTCGCCGTACGTCGTGATCGGGCAGCGCTGCATGCTGACGGCGCCCGCGGTGCTCCTCGCCACCGGGTTCCTGCCCCGGACCGCCGGACGGTGGGCCTGCCTCGCCGCCCTCGCCGCCCAACTCGGCACCAGCTGGCCCGCCGACGGCCCGGCCGCGGCGGTGGAAGGCATCTGGCCGCCGCTGGCGACGGCGGTGGCCGGGGCGGTCCTCGCCCCTCTCATGCGCGCCGCCGGCGACGGCGCCGACCGCTCCGAGCGCCGGGCCGCGGCGGCGCGTGCCGACGCGGCGCGGGCCGCCGCCCGGCGCGAGGCCCACCGGGACTTCCAGGGAATGCTGCACGACGAGGTCAGCGCCGCCCTGCGCGCCATCGGCCAACCGGGGATCGCCGTCGACCGGGTTCGGGAGGCGGCGCGCGGCGCGGTGGCCGCCATCGCCTCCGCCCGGGCCCCGGGCGGAGAGGGAGGCCGCACCGACCTGGCCGCCCTGGTCCGCGCCCTCGCGCCCGCGCCGGGTACCGGGACGAGCATCGTCGCCGACGGCGTCACCGCGGTGCCGTACGAGGTGGCGACGGCCACGATCGGCGCGGCGCGGGAGGCCCTGCGCAACGTGGCCGACCACGCCCGTGCCGAGGCCGTACGGATCTGCCTGACGGCCCGGGAGCACCGCACGGGATTCGTCCTGTCCGTCACCGACGACGGCGCGGGCTTCGTCAGGGAGGAACTGCGGGAAACGTCCGTGGGCGTCCGCCGCTCGATGATGCGGCGCATGGAGGCGGTGGGCGGGCGCGCGGAGGTCCGCAGCGCACCGGGACGCGGAACGACCGTACGCCTGGAATGGCCGGCGCCCGCCGACGCGGAACGGCAGCGGGAGCGGGCCCCGGACCGATCGGGGCGGACGGACGACGGATCGGCGAGCGCGGGCGAAGCGGCGGCGGACTCGGCGTACCAGTCCGCCCGGTCCGTGGAGGCCGACCGGCCTGTCGAGCCTGCCCGGTCCGTGAAGGCGCCGCGCCCGGTCCCCGTGAAGGTGCGGCACATGAACGCCGCCATCGGCGACGTCCGGCGCCCGCTGGCCGCCGTCTGCCTGCCCTTCCTCCTGGTCATGGGCGTCATCGCGGTGATCCACACCCGGCACGTTCCCGGAGCGCTCTGGCTGACCGCCTGGTACGCGGCCCTCGCCGTGATCACCGTGGCACTGCTGCTGCGGGCCCGGAGCGGGATCGGCCCGGCCGCCGCGCTGGCGGCCTGTGCGTTCGCCGTCGCGGGCGCGCTCGGGAGCTTCCTCGTACTGCCGCTGGCCGCCCTCGCCGACTACACCTCCTGGCCGATCGGCGCGGTGACGCCGCTGCTGACGCTGCTGGTGATCGTGCGGCCCGCCCGGGAAGCCGTGGCGGCCATGGCGCTGGAGCAGGCGGGCCTCGCGCTCCTCGTGCTCACCGGCCCGCCGATCGCACCCACCTTCGGCGGGACGCTCGCCCTGACCCTCCCCGCCCTGTCGGCCCCGGCGCTCGGCGTGTTCATGGGCATGGCGATCGGCCGTACGGTCGCCCGCCTCGGGGCGGTGACCACGCGCGCCAACGCGGAGAGCGCCGCCGCCCTCGCGGGCGAGGCCGTCCGCGACGCCCGCGAGGCCCTGCACCGCGGACGCCTCGCCGACCTGGGAGAGGAGATCCTGCCCTTCCTCGACGCCACCGCCACCGGCCGGCGTTCGCCGAGGGACCCCGAGGTCCGCGACACCGCACGGCTGCTCGGCTACGCCGTCCGCGACGAGATCCACATCCCCGGGGTCCTCGACCGCCCCGCCCGCGACCTGTTGAGCGCGGCGCGCACCGCGGGATGCGTCGTCACGATCCAGTCGGACGCGGACGACCCGCATCCGCCCGCTCTGCTGCGCCTGTTGCTGACCACCGCCCTGGGAACCGGGCCCACGCCCCGGGAGCTGGTCCTCAGCGTGACGGCCGCGGCGGACACCGTCGACGCGGCGCTGGTCGTGCTGCCGGGGGACGGGCGGCGGGCGAGCGCCCTGCGCGAAGCGGTCGCCGGGCTCAGCGCGGTCGTGGAGGACGCCCCCGAGTCCACCTGGGTCGAGGCCCGCGTCCGTACGGCCTGAAGCCGACCCGGGCCGACGGGAGTCGAAGGGGTTGTCCCCATCGCTGGGGACAGCCAGGAGGTGGTCCGGGCCGCGAGCATCGAGGGACGCCGCGAGGTCCGGGGAGCAGCCCCGGAACCCGTTCCCCGGCGCGTCGACCAGGGAGACACCGGAAGAGGCTCGTCCACACGTTCCGCAAGGAACTGGAAGCGGCGTCGGGTCGTTCCGACGCCCTCACCCCGGCCCAACAGGAGCAGCTGCTGCGGGAGTTCGACACGGCCCTCGACGGGGAGCGCCCGCCCCGCCTGGTCCTCATCGGGGAATCGGGCGTCGGCAAGTCCACCACCGTCAACGCCCTCTTCAACGCGGGCCAGCCGGTCGGACACACCCGGGCGACGACCGACCACGCGTACGCCGTTCAGGTCGAGGAGGTCAGCGGGCGGCGCGGCGTCCTGGAAGTGGTCGACATGCCGGGCATCGGTGACGACGTCGCCAACTACCGTCGCTACCTTGACCTCTACCTCCGGGTCCTGCCGACGGCCGACGCGATCGTCTGGGTGCACCCGGCCGAGGACCGCAGCGTCCACCTCGTCCAGCAGGCGCTCCTGGACCTCCTCGGGCATGGCGCTCCGGACCTGTGCGGGCGGCTCGTGCTGGCCCTGAACAAGGCGGACGAGATCGATCCGCACGACTGGAACCGGAGCGCCAACCTGCCGTCCGCGCGCCAGTCGGAGGCGCTGCGGGAACGGGCCGCCGACTTCACCGAAAAGATCGTCCGGGTCCTGCCCGCCTGGCAGGGCGTGGCGGTGACCTACTCGGCGCGCCAGCACTACAACCTGACGGCGCTCTTCAAGGAGATGATGCGGGCGGTCCCGAAGGAGCGCCGCTGGGTGCTGGAGCGGCGGATGGACCTCGCGGACTTCACGGCCAAGGTGGACCGGAAGCTGTTGCGGGCCGCTTCGGCCCGCATGCTCGCCGAAGTCCGCCCCCAGGCCGCCGTCGAGGCCGCACACACCGCACACACAGCACACACCACACACCCGGCACAAGCTCCCGCCCCGGCTCCCGCCCCCGCCACCGGCACCCGCCTCTCCGAGGCGTTCGCCGCGCTGCCGGAGGCGAAGTGGCGCGAACTGTGCCAGGACCGCGCCCTGTTCCTCGAATTCACCCGGCGCGTGGAGCAGGAGAGCGGCCGATGAACACGGAACCCGCCGGCGCCGAGGTGGATGTCGACGAACTGCTCGAACGCGTGTGGGCCGCCATGACCGAGAACCAGCAGAACATGGAGGAGATCGTCCGGCTCTCGGACGTCTCCTTCCGCCTGTGGGTCGACAGCCTGGCCCAGCGCGTCGCGGCGGCCCTGGGTCTCTCCCTGGCCCGCGTCCACGCGTTCTTCGACGACGTCGGCTCGATCGCGCGGCGCGCGGGCCACACCTTCGTCGGCGCGTACCACGAGGGATACCGCACGGCGCGCAAGGTGCCGGAGTCAGGCCGCCGGTCGCGAGGTGGGCGCGCATGACGTGGGTGGAGTTCCCGTTCCCCGCGTGTCCTGCCTGCTCCCGCGCATGGAGCGCGAGCAGGCACCGGGACTGCCCGGCCGGACGCCGGGACGGCGCGACGCTGGACGTCGACCCGAACGCGGCGCGGGTGCGGTGCGCGGCCTGCCGGGGAACCTGGAGCGTGTGGGAGACGCGGTTCCACTGCGGTTGCGGGCGCCGCTTCGAGGCGGCCGAGGTGGAGGCCGCCCTGCGGGAGATCATCCGCGTCGCCGCCCTGCTGGTCGAGATCCTCATCCAGCAGGGCCGCGACCTCGCCGAGATCCGCCGAGCGGGCGAGGCGTCCTTCCGCTCGTGGCTCGGCCACCTCACCGACGCGCTGGCGGGCACGCTCGGAGCGGCGGCGGGACGCGTCGTGGGGAGCCTGGTGCGGACCCTCTTCTGAGGATCCGGTGGCCCCGGTCCGGTGCGGTACCGGGGCCCTCCCTCGTGCTCAGCGCAGTTGCTCGGCCAGTCCGACGATGATGCCCTCCGGACCTCGGACGTAGCAGAGCAGGTAACTGTCCTCGAACCGGGCGATCTCGCCGAGGACTTCGGCGCCGTGAGGGCGCAGCCGCGCGACGGTGTCCTCGAGGTCGTCGACGGCGAACATGACGCGGTGCGTGCCCAGAATGTTGTGCGGCGGGTTGCGCGGCCCGGCGCTGATCGCCGCGGGGCTGCGGTACCTCGCCAGTTCGAGCCGGCTGTGACCGTCCGGGGTCCGGACCATCGCGATGTCACAGTGGACGCCGTCGAGCCCGGTGCACTGGTCGGCGACGAGGCCCTTGACCTCCGTCCTGCCCTCCAGCTCCATACCGAGTTCCACGAAGAACGCGATGGCGGCATCCATGTCCTCGACGACGATGCCGACGTTGTCCATCCGCTGAATCGCCATGCGGGCTTCTCCTTCTTCCTCGTGCGGCCGGTGACGGTCGCGGCTGTCCCCGGGACGGAGCCGGTGACACGTTCTCGACATCCTCCCGCCCCTTCGCGGTCCCCGCGGCGTGCTTCCCGCGCGGCTCCTCTCCGACACCCGTGCGGCCTATCCCTCGCGGAAGGACATCCCGTCGACGCCTGTTGCGCACGGGACAGGTGCGCGCGCCGTGATACGGCATATCAGGAACCACGCCGGGACCCATATCGGGCAGTGATCACGAAAGGTGCCACCTGTGTCTCAGGACCAACGCACGCCGGGGCAGAGGCCCCGGCTGCCCGTGAAGGCGGCCCTGCCCGGCCGCCACCCGTACGAGGACCAGGCGCCCGTGACCGACCGGGTGGTCTTCGGCGTGACGGCCGTGCTGACCCTCGGCTTCGTGGTCTGGGGCGCCACGTCCACCACCTCGCTGGAGAGCGTCTCCGACACCTTGCTGAACGGCCTGATGCACAACGGCGGCTGGGCCTTCGTCCTGGTCGCCTCGGGGTTCGTCGTCTTCGCCCTCTGGCTCGCCGTCAGCCGGTACGGAAGGATCGAGCTGGGTCAGGAGCACGAGAAGCCGGAGTTCAGCACCGTCTCCTGGGTCGCCATGATGTTCAGCGCCGGCATGGGCATCGGCCTGATGTTCTACGGCGTCAGCGAACCCCTCGCGCACTACACCACCCCGCCGCCCGGCACCCGCCCCGCCGACTCGGCGGACGCCATGCAGACGGCGCTGGCCACCACGCTCTTCCACTGGACGCTGCACCCGTGGGCCATCTACGCGGTGGTCGGGCTGGCCATCGCGTACAGCACCTTCCGGCGCCGCAGGCGGCAGACGATCAGCGCCGTCTTCGTCCCGCTCATCGGACGCAGGCACGCCGAAGGCGCGGCCGGGCGGGTGATCGACATCCTGGCGATCTTCGCCACGCTGTTCGGTTCCGCCACCTCCCTGGGACTCGGCGCGCTCCAGATCGGCAGCGGCATGCACGAGGTGGGGTGGCTGGGCAAGGCCGGAACGGGGCTGCTCGTCCTCATCATCGCCGTGCTGACCGTCTGCTTCGTCTTCTCCGCGGTCTCCGGTGTGGAGAAGGGCATCCAGTGGCTCTCCAACGTCAACATGGTGCTGGCCGTCATCCTCGCGGTCTTCGTGTTCGTCGTCGGCCCCACCATCCTGATCCTCGACCTGACCCCCACCTCCCTCGCCGCTTACATCGACGAGCTGCCCCAGCTGATCGGCCGGACCGAGGCGTCCACCGGGGGCGGCGGCGTCGCCGAGTGGCTGAGCAGTTGGACGGTCTTCTACTGGGCCTGGTGGATCTCCTGGACGCCGTTCGTCGGCATGTTCATCGCCCGCATCAGCCGGGGCCGCACGATCCGTCAGTTCATCGGCGGCGTCATCCTGGTGCCCAGCGCCGTGAGCCTGGTCTGGTTCGCCATCTTCGGTGGCACGGCGATGCGCCTCAAGGAGCAGGGCAGCCTCGGCGGCGCGACCACGCCCGAGGCGCAACTCTTCGGCGTGCTCCAGGAGTTCCCGCTCGCTGGCGCGATGAGCCTCCTCGTCATGATCCTCGTCGGCATCTTCTTCGTCTCCGGCGCCGACGCGGCATCGATCGTCATGGGCACCCTCTCCCAGAAGGGCACCTTCGAGCCTGACCGGATCATCGTCGTCTTCTGGGGAGTGCTGACCGGCGGCGTCGCGGCCGTGATGCTGCTCGTCGGTCAGGGCAAGGGCGACGCCCTCGCGGGTCTGCAGCACCTCACGATCCTCGTCGCGGCCCCGTTCGCCCTGGTGATGATCGGCATGTGCTGGGCCCTCTTGCGGGACCTCCGCCAGGACCCGCTGATCGTCCGCGGCGAGCTCGCCGAGGAGGCGGTGGAGGAGGCCGTCATCGCGGGCCGCGAGAAGTACGCGGACGGGTTCGAGATCCGCATCGGCCCGGCCCAGGACGAGGAACCGGGGGATGCCAAGGACGGCCGGGACCGCAAAGCCCCGGAGGACCCGCCCCCGGCCGCCTGAGGCTCAGTGCTCGCAGAGGGAGAATTCCCGTTCGTAGAGCTGCTCGTTGTGCTCGTCGACGAAGAACTTGCGCTCCCGCATGAGCTGTTCGCGGTACTCCTTGGCCTGTTCGAGCGTCATGGTCGACGTGGCGGACCACGGTTGCTGCGGCGGTACATCGGAGGTCGAGACGATCCGTCCCGACGGGTCGACGAGGAAGAACGCGAGGATCTTGCGGTGCCCCGGAAGGGTGGGGTCCGCGAGACGGAACGATCCGACGCGGTGCTGCAGGATGTTCGGGAAGGCGAGGCAGCGGCCCGCCGGGGTCGATGTCGAACCCAGCAGCTGGTTCAGCGCGTCCTCGTTCTCCAGGCCGTAGACCTGCCGCATGCCGTCGTCGTCGCTCTGCTCGTAGTCCGGGTCGTCGAGCGCGGCCCGGAAGCTCAGCCGGCTCTCGGTGATGTTCTCACTGTCCCAGTAATAGATGCCGGTCGAGACGATCCGCTCGTTCAGCATCCCCTCGACGTGCCAGGAACCGCCGGGGTACTCGGGCTCGTCCGGCGTGAGATGAATGGTGGCGAGCTTGACGATGACCTGGAGACCGCGGCCGCGCAGATCGACCCGGGCGGCCGCGTCGGGCACCTCGGGCGGGGTGAAGTCCGGGGCGTCCGGGACGACCGGACGGCGGGTCTCCCACCAGTGGTCATGCGCCTCTGACCATGCACTGCGTGCTTCCGAGTACGCCGCGGCGTCGCTGTAGGACGCCTTGTTCGGATACTCCGGCGCGGAGTCGTACCACCCGTAGGGATCGGCCTCGATCCGCAGCGGTCGCGGATGGCGCAGATCGGTGAGCACGTTCTCCAGCAGCGGACGGAAACGCGCGAGCACGTCCGGCAGCACGGCGGCGAGTTCGTGATGGGTCTCGGGGTGGACATTGTTCACGTACGAACGGAAGGCGACTTCGCCGTCGTCACCGACCTCGACGTCCGTGGGCAGCCACTGGAACTTCTCGGAGAATTCGTACTTCGAGTAGTGGTCCGTCGGGTTCTGCCAAGCCCGCTCGTACGCCCCGCTCGCCTCCCTCACCAGGCAGAAGAGCGAGGGATGCACCAGATCCAGCACCTGGCCGTCGGAACCGGGGTGCCAGTCCCGTTCCGCTTCGGGGACCTCTTCCAGAACCCGGACCGCTTCGCGCAGCCGGGAACGAAGCTCGTCGTCGACCAGCGTGTCGGACTGCCACACCCCGTCGACGGCGGACACCTCGACGCCGGTGACCCCGTCCCGCAGCACGGCGTAATGCGAGAGTTCGGCGAGCACGTAACGAACCTGCGCTTCGGTGAGACCTTGGGCGACGGCTTCTCGCGTCCACCGGGCGACGATGTCGGCGTCGTTCATCTTGTCGAACCACCCCGGCTTCGCCCGAATGTGTGCGCTGCACTGCATCATCTGGAGTTCCCGCAGCGTTCGGGGTGTCGCGAACGCTATGGAACGGGCGGTGTTGAAGGGCAGCGGGAAAGCAGACAGGCCGGTCAAGTCTCTGTGTCCTCGAAGTCGGTGTGCAGTGGCGGGAAGACTACTTCAGCGGACTGACACCGCAGCAGCGCCGACCCCTGCCCTCGCGGGTCCGGCCGGCAACCAGCCCCCGCCTCCCGGCCGGAGGCCCTGCCCGCCGCCGGTCCGATCCCAGGCGTCGCAACACGACCGCGTTCGGGCGCATTGGCGGCATTTCGCCGTTCATGGTGGCACTGTCGTCAACCTGCCAAGGCACGGTGTCCGGGGGCACCGGTGATGGTGTGCACCCGGCATGTGAACGGCCGGCCGGGCAGGGAGTAGCCGTCCATGTCTTGAGGAGCGCCTCGATGACCGTAACCAACGCCCCGACCAGGGTCCTCCCGGGTGGCCGTGTCACGGCTCCCTTCTGGCTGATTCTCGGCGGGAGCCTGGACCAGGACCGGATCACCGATGAACTCGTATCCGGTTTCGAGCGTGCTCTGGGCGACCGCAGCACGGCGATGAGGACCAGCGAGCTCGTACTCGGTGTGACCGGGGGACGCCTGACGCTCCACGACCTCCAGGGGGCGTCTCTCGCCGCGCCCGAAGTGGCCTACGCGCGCCTCTCCACCCCCGCACTCTCGACGGACCGGGAGATCACCCTGCTGCGGCATCTGGAGGCCATGGGCACCGTGCTGCTCAACCCGATCGACGCGGTGCTGGCCTGCGTGAACAAGTTCTGGCACCTGCAACAGCTCGCGGGCGCCGGGCTGCCCGTCCCCGATACCCGCACCTACGTCGACGCGTCGATGACGGACGTGCTGCGCGCGGGGGTGCCCGAGCCGTGCGTGGTGAAGTCGGTACGCGGCCACCGCGGGCGGCGCGTGTTCCTCGCCCCCGACGCGGCGATGCTGCACGACATCCAGGGCAGCCTCAGCACCGACGCGCCCTACCTGTTCCAGGAGTACGTGCGGTACTCGCACGGGCGGGATCTGCGCGTCGTCGTGGTCGACGGCCGGGCCGTCGCGGCCCAGGTCCGCGTGGCCGCCGGCGGCGGGCTCAAGTCGAATCTGGCCCTGGGCGGAACCGCTACCCCGTGTACGGGCCTGCACCCGGCCGGGGAGGCGCTCGCGGTGGCGGCGGCGGAAGTACTGGGGCTGGGGGTCGCCGGCGTCGACCTGCTCTTCGAGCCCGACGGCAGCTTCACCATCTGCGAGGTGAACGCGAACGTCGGGTGGGGCCGGCACCTGGACCAGATCGTCCCGGCCATCGCCGAGACCTGCGCAGCACGGCTGCGCGCCGGTAGGTGACCCCGCGGACGACCGGCATGCCCGGGCAGGGGGGTGTCATGCGCCCGGATGCACCATCCGGCGAGGGCAACCCTGGCCCCGGGGCCGGGTCGCCCGCACAGGGCGATGACAGCCGACGGATGCTCAGGTCGCTGCGGCACCGCGAATTCCGGCTGCTCACCACGGGCCAGCTCGCCTCCCACACCGGGACGTGGATACAGAAGGTGGCGCAGACCTGGCTGGTCCTCGACCTGTCCGATGGTGACGGCACGGCCGTGGGCGTCATCACGGCGCTCCAGTTCCTCCCGCTGCTGGTCCTCGGACCGTGGGGCGGGGTCCTCGCGGACCGCTGTCCGCAGCGCCGGATCCTGCTCGTCACCCAGTCGGTACTGTGCCTGCTCTCCCTGCTGCCGGGAGTGCTGGCCCTGACCGGCGCGGTGAGCCTGGCGGCCGTGTACGCCGTGGCGCTGGCGATGGGGCTGGCTCTGGTCGCCGAGAAGCCGGCCCTGCAGGCGTTCATCGCGCGGACCGTTCCCACCGAGGACCTGCCCAACGCGGTCGCATGGGACACCGCGGTGTTCAACCTCGCGCGGATCGCCGGGCCCGCACTGACGGGTCCCGTGATCAGCGGCTTCGGCGTCGCTCCCGCGTTCTTCCTCAACTCCCTCTCCTACCTCGTCGTACTCGGCGCCCTGCTGCGCATGAAGCCGGCCCCCCGCGCCAGAGACCGGGGCCCCCATCCGGCCCGCCGCGCCAAGGGCCAGGTACGCCAGGCGCTGCGCTACGTACGGGCCCGCCCGGACCTCGGTACCCCCCTCGTCCTGGTCGCGGTGGTCGCCGGGTTCGGGATGAACTTCCAGATCACCACCGCCCTGATGGCGAGCGACGTCTTCCACACCGCGCCCCTCGCGTTCGGACTCGGCTCCACCGCGTTCGCGGTCGGCGCCGTCACCGGATCCGTGGCGGCCTCCCGCAGGGGCCGCTGCGGGAGGGGATACCTCGCGGGCACGGCCTGGGGCTTCGGTGTCCTGGAAGTCCTGACGAGTACGATGCCCAACCTCGCGGCCTTCCTGCTCATGCTGGTACCCACCGGCGCGGTGCTGATGCTGTTCATGACGGCCGCCAAGTCCCAGCTGCAGCTCGGCACGGACGACGCCGTGCGCGGCCGCGTCATGAGCCTGTACACACTCGCCTCCCTCGGCACCACGCCGCTCACCGCCCCCCTGATCGGCTGGATCTCCAGCGCGGTGCACCCTCGCGCCGGCCTCGCGGCCGGCGGCCTGGCCTCGGCGCTGGCCGCCGTATCCGTTACCGCGCACCGGCGCCGCCCCACGCGTTCGCCGACCGCCGACCGCGTGCGACCCCCTTGAGTGGCCTCCCCGCCGGGCCCGGCCGTCCATGCCCGGCGCACGCTGACGTCCTGGCTCCGGACGTCGCACCCCGTTCGGTACGACCACGTGCCGGAGCCCGAACAGCGTCGTGGCGGGTCGCCGGGCGGGACGTCGGGCGGTGCTGGCCCACGCCGGACGCCGTGACCCTGCCGTCCGAGGTGAAGACCAGCGTGCCAGCCGTGTGGTCGACCCAGGTCCCCGCCATGGTCCCCGCCCCCAGGGCGGCGCCGGCGGGCGGGGGGCGTTCAATTCATTCCGGGGGCTCCGTGGTGCGGCCACGCGTCCTGGATCAGCTCACCCGCTGGAGCAGCGCGAGGCGGCTCGCCGTACGGTCCAGGTCGCGCGTCAGGGCCTGGTCGGCAGGGAGGGCGGTCAACGGGTCGGAGCCGATGAGGATCAGCCGGACGTCCCGGTCGCAGGCGACGTCCACGAGGTTCGCGAACCGCTGCCGTCCGTCGGCGGATGCCGCGGTCAGCGGGGGTACGCCGTCCAGGACGAGGGTGTCGAACCGCTCGGCCAGTGCCAGGTAGTCGGGGACCGCCGTCGTGGCCTCGCACAGCGCCTCGAAGCCGAACCAGACGAGCTCGCCGCGCACCGCGCGGGCGGGCAGCTCCCGCAGGTGGGCCTGGACGGCGGTGGCCTCCGCGGGCGCCGGGACGGTGAGGCCGAGCGCCTCCAGACCGGTGTGCCCGGCGGGGAGGCACAGGCCCGTAGCGAACCGGCGGCCGTCGCCCGTCGGCGGCGGCGCCGCGAGCCGGCGGAAATCCACGGGCCCCGTGACATCGAGGACGTCCATCCGCTGCTCTATGAGCGTGATGGTCGGCTCGAACAAGTGGTGGTAGAGCGGGTCCGGCATGAGCCCGGCGGGCGGGTAGTTGGAGGTGGTGACCAAGGTGATCCTGCGGTCCAGCAGGGTGCGGAAGAGGCGTGCGATCAGCATCGCGTCACCCGCGTCGTGCGCGTGGAACTCGTCGAACACGAGGACCCGGCTGTCCCCGATCAACTCGTCGAGGGCGCTGTCGACGGCGCTCTGCCCGTCGTGGCGGGCGCCCGGACCGCCCACTCCGTCATGCAGGCGCCGGAAGAAGTCGTGGAAGTGCAGGCGGCGTTTGCGCCCGGCAGGCAGGCCCTCGTAGAAGGTGTCCACCAGCCAGCTCTTCCCCCGGCCCACCGGGCCCCAGACGTACAGATCGCGAGGCGGCGCGGGGAACGTCCAGGCGGGCCTGGCGAGTTCGGCTGCCAGCCTGCACAGCCGCTCGACGGCGGGCTCCTGTGCGGGGGAGACGGAGAAGCCGCGTCGCGCCGCGGCCTCGTGGAAATGACGGCGCATGGCCTGGTCGTGCTTGGGCATCGGGCAACTCATCCGTTCGTACGTGGGGTTTCGTGACCGTCGGAGTCGTATCGGGTCGTAGGAGCGGTGGATGTCTCCGGCGGTTCGGGAGCGTTCGCCGCCGGCGGCGATCCGGTGAGGAAGGTGCGGATTCCGTCGGCCTCAGGTACGGCGGCGAGGGCGGTGTAGAGGTCGAGGGCCTGCCGGGCGTGGTCGTGGGCGTGGTCGATGCGTCCGAGGTCGCGGTGGACGTGCGCCAGGCCGCCTCGTATCCGGGGAAGTCGTATCTGCGGCTCGGTAGCAGGGCGTTGTGGTGCTGGTGCCGGGCCTCGTCGTAGCGGCCTTGCCGCTGGTACAGCAGCCCGATGCCGTTCAGGACGACGATCTCGCCGATGCGGGATCCGGTCTCCCTGGCGTGCAGCAACAGATGGGCGAGCACCGCGCGATGGCGGGGGGCCAGACCGGACGCGTCCGAACCGGGAGCCACGGCCTCCACCGGGCCGAGGATCGTGAAACGCATGCAGTCACTCCAGGGGTCACCCGTGCGTGCATCGAAGAAGCATCGGGAATGTATCAAGATCAACCGGCAGGGTTACGGCCATGCCACTCCAACCTGGCCAGGGTGATGGCCAACAGCCCGCCCGTCCTGAAGGGTGACCTACTACATGTCCGCACCCTCGTCAGCCCCGTTCCGGCCGTGACCGTCCCCGACCACGACCAATGGCGTACCGATCCCGCGGCGACAACGCACCGTTGGCGGGACTGGCCGCGCAGTTGCGGGAGCGCGGCGCGGAGGTACGCGTGTGCGCACCGCCGGACGCGGGGTTCCCGGAATTTGCTGGCCGGTGTCGGGATATCCGCCGAGGCGGCCCGCGCACATGGCCGGCGCGTACTTGTCTCCCGCGGCTGGGCCGATCCGGGGCTGGTGGGCGATGCGGACGACTGCTCCCTCACCGCGGAGCATGAACCTGATCGCCGTATTTGGGGCACTGGTGACCCGTGGGCAACTCTGACACCATTTCAGCCGAGGTGAAGGGCCCATCGTTCGCCTCGACCACACCACCATGCCGTAGAACGTCGAGAAGATGTGAGACCAGCGTTGATGACCTTACGTAACCGCATACCCCACCTGGTGACGGTCGTGCTCATGCTCCTGGGCATGATGTCCGCCGTAACCGCGCAAGCGCAGGCGGCCCCGCAACGGCTCACCGCCAGCGCCGTCGTCTGCTCCAACTCGCCCATCCCGACAGGGTGGGTCATCATCAGCTCCTACCAGAGCAGCGGCTGTCCCGGCACCGGCGTCGCGTACACCATCGCCGATGTGACCGGGCAGAACGGCGCCACCGTGTGCTCGATGTCTCCCATCCCCACGGGGTGGGTGATCACGAGTTCGTACAGCAGTGCCGGCTGCGCGGGCACTGGTGTGGCGTACGCGATCGCCAACACCGCCGGCCGGACGGGTGCCACTGTCTGCTCGATGTCTCCCATCCCCGCGGGGTGGGTGATCACCAGCTCCTACAGCAGCGCTGGCTGCGCCGGAACCGGCGTCGCCTACTCGATCGCCAACACGGCCAATCAGAACGGTGCCACCGTGTGCTCGATGTCTCCCATCCCTGCCGGGTGGGTGATCACGAGTTCGTACAGCAGCGCAGGCTGCGCGGGCACTGGTGTGGCGTACGCGATCGCCAACACCGCCGGCCGGACCGGTGCCACCGTGTGCTCGATGTCTCCCATCCCTGCCGGGTGGGTCGTCACGAGTTCGTACAGCAGTGCCGGCTGCGCGGGCACCGGCGTCGCCTACACCATCGCCAAGATCACCACCCAGGCCTACGCCACCGTCTGCTCCTTCTCGCCGATCCCCGCGGGTTGGGTCATCGCAGGTACGCAGAGCAGCAGCAGCTGTGTCGGCAGCGGCGTCTCGTACAACATCAGGAAGGTCTGACCGCCCGGCTTGGCACTGCGATGACCAGCAGGACAAGCGCGGAGGCATAGCCGCACCCCGGCCGGGTTCGGCGCGTGCGGCGTGCTGCGCGGGGCGAACCGTCCCCGGCACGGGGGCCTTGGGGTCCCCCGTGCCGGGGACGAGTCGGAGGGGCTCGCCGGTGCGCTCTCAGGGCAGGTCGCAGATGCGGGTGCCTGGCGGCAGCAGGAGCCCTTGAGGCGCTGTCTGCAGGCCGAAGTGCGGGGGGTGGGTGAACGTCGCGGTGCGGGAAAGATCGACGGTGCCCCCGGTGAAGCGTGCCGGTGGGGCGGTGACATGAAGGCTCTCCAGGTGGTGCTCGCCGAAGCCCATGCGGGTGCCGGCGAAGGTGGAGCCGGAGAAGTCCACGAGCCCGTCGCAGAACTCCGCGTCCTCGAAACGGACTTCTCCCGCAATGAAGGAGGCATCACGGAAGTTCACACGCGCACCCGTGAATCGGGTGGAGTCGAAGGTGACCCAGCCGCCGCTGAAGACGGCCCGGTCGAAGCGGACGGAGCCGCTGCGGAACTCGGCGAGACGGAAGTAGACGTAACTCCCGTCGGCGAACTCGACCTCGTCGAAGACCACTTGGTCGCGATCATGGCCGACGAAGAGCGCCTTGATGAAGATGATGTCGCCGCCGGTGAAGCGGGCGCCGCGGAAGTCGGCCTCGTCGAGTACGGCGCCGGTGAAGTCGAGGTCGTATCCCTGCCAGGATTCAGGTGAGTCGCCTCTCAGATGTGCGCTGATGAGCCGGAGGACGGTCTTGCGTATCTCGCGTTCGCGTTGCCAGGCGGTCAAGCCCGGCTCTTCGGCCGGAGGGTTGGGCGCGTGGGGCATCCTGAGGTAGCCGCACAACACGTCGATACAGGTCTGACGCTCATGACGCCACTCGTCGGCGAGTCGGGCCATGGCATACGCACCCGCCATCCGGGCCGTTGGCTGATCTGCGCCCAGCTGATCGGCCGCGGCCCCGAAGCGGTCGGTGAACGACCTGCCGTGGTCGCGCTCCTCACTGGCCTCGTTGAGGTGCTGACGGCGGTAGGCGACGACCAGAGCCACCACCCCGCCGGCTCCGGCGACGATCGTCAGTACGATCTTGATGCCGTCGAAGACATCTCCGGGCTTGAGCGGACCGGCTACGTGCAGCCGGGGCATGCCCAGCAGGAGCCAGAGGGCTGCCGCGACGATGACGGCGGCGAGGGCGGACAGCGACAGCACCACCGCAACATGCAGGCTCAGAGGCCACCGCATCACGCTTAGAGGATCCGGACCTGAACGCTCGCTCCTGGCCGCCACGCCTTCAGCGTAGAACCGACATCAAGATCAGGGAATGGCGTCCGAAGCGGTTTCCGCGCCGACGACCGGTCCGTCCGGTTCCGCCTCAGCTGTTCACAGCGCTCCTCAGAGCCACCCGGCCATGGGCCCGCTGAAAATCTGGTGCGCCGCGTCGGGGGAGTTGCCAGACTCGCGCGCATGGCCTCCGAGATCACACGCATCAACCCCGGCGAACTCCATGCGACTCCCGGGTATCACCACATCACCGTCGTCGAGGCGGGCCGGACGGCGTTCCTGGCGGGACAGTGTCCCCTCGACCGTTCCGGGGAGCTGGTGGGTCCGGGTGATCTCGACGCCCAGATCGACCAGGTGGCAGCCAACGCCATGGCTGCGCTGAGCGCGGTGGGTGCCCGTCCGGAGCACGTCGTCCGCTCGGTGATCTATGTGGTCAGCGACGATGTTGCGGCTCTGGGTGCTGCCTGGCGGCGCCTGAACGGGTCGGTCATCGGTACGGCGTTCACCACCGCGAGTACGCTGCTGGGAGTCGCCCAACTCGGCTTCTCCGGCCAGCTGATCGAGGTCGACCTCACGGCGGCCCTGCCCGGGTAGCCGCTCATCCCCGGAGCGGGCCGCGGGGTCGGGGCGCCTCCTTCGCGCGTCGGGCCGCCCTGCCGGGCGCCGAGGTTTGGGCCGGGTGTCAGCGCTCGCGGGCCTGGATCGCGCTCCGGGAGCGGGTCCTGGTCGATGAGACGGGCGGGTGGCCGCGAGCGTGTCCGCTCGGCGATCAGCGATCCCACCTGGATGGCCTACCTCGTATGGTCGGGTGACCGGCCGGTCGGCTTCGCGTTCGTACGCGCGCTGGACAGCGAGGCGCGCGTGCTGAACAGCTTCTTCATGGTGCGTGGGGCGCGTCGGGCGGGCCTCGGGCTGCGAGCGGTGCAGGCCGTCCTCGCCGCGCACCCCGGCCGATGGGAGATCGCCTTTCAGGAGGAGAACGCGGGCGCGGCACGCTTCTGGCGTCGCGTCGCTTCCGAAGTCGCGGGCGAGGCCTGGACCGAGGAGCGGCGTCCGGTGCCCGGGAAGCCCGAGTTGTCGGCGAACACGTGGGTGGCGTTCGACGCGCGAGGGGCCGTCGGGCGGATCCATCCGACCGGCCCCTGCCGGCCCTGAGCATGGCCGACCTGCTACCTGCCCGATGGCAACCGATGGTGCGCGCAGTTGGTCTTTCTCCTCGGTTGACGTATACGCCGCTCCGCGGTTGGTCAGGGGTGCGGGACAGGGGCAGTGTGCGCTGCGAAGGTCTCGTTGCCCGCCGTCGATCTCTCGTGGTGGGTCGTCGGGCCGGGAGCCGTCGTCGCAGGAATCATCGGGGTATGTGCGGGAGCCCAGTGGGACTTGGCGCCGAGCGCTTGCGCGCCCGCGTGCACCGCACCTGACAGGCGCCGGGACATGGTCGTTGGTCAAAGGCGACTCAAGTCGGTCTATGCATAGGGCAGTTGTGTTGACCGTCCGGTACGGCTGGGCAACACTGACTCGCGGTCGCGCCACACGCGGCCAAGGCATGTCCAGTGAAATCGCACGACGCCTGGCCACCGGAGGTCGTGGTGGCTTGTGGCGTCACCCCTGTGTCAGGAGGACTCCATGGAAGCTCCGACCGTACAAGCGCAGCTGGGCGACACCCTCGTCACCGACGAGGAGTTCGACCTCGTGATCGGTGAACTGGAGCAGAGTGCTCCGGAAGGCAGCCGGGAGATCGGGAGCTGTCACCGCGTCTACTGCCTGTTGCAGTAACGATTCTGCCGAATTTGGCGGCACCCCGACTCTTGCCCTGCCACGGCCACCTCTACTGTCAGGAGATATCGATGGAAACTTCGATCGTGCAGGCACGGACGTCCGACGCGCTCACGGCGGACGAGGAGTTCGACCTGGTGATCGGTGACCTGGAGCAGAGCGTTCCGGAGCACCTGCAGACCAAGATGAACAGCTTCCCGCACTCGTCGTCCTGTGCGGGCGTCTACTGCTGCTTCTAGTCGCGGCGCGGACCACCACACCCGCACACGGCACCCGCACGCGAGACCCGCGCGGCGCCGGCCCGAGCTGCCGCGCCGCGCGGCCGTGCATCGACCGCCTGACTAGGGGCTGAATGGAACTGCGCGATCCCGGTGGCGCCACCCGTGCTCCGGAACTCCCGCCCGTCACACGTGCATTGATCGCGGCTCTGGCGGAGGGCAGGGCGGGCCGGGTGTTCCCGCCCGTGGTCGGCCCCGGGCCGGAGGGCACCCTCCTCGTCGAACGCCAGCTCGGCGGCCCGTCCGACGCACGGGCCGTGGCGCACGCCCTGGCCGACGCCCGCTTCGCGCCGCTGCACGAGGCTCTGCGCCGTATCGACGCCTGGTGCACGCGGGTCGATGGTGATGGCGATGGTGATGGCGGATGCGACCGTACGGACGCCCACCCCTACGCGCACGCCCACGTCCGGCGGTTCGATCCGCAGGTGTTGCGGCTGGAGAACGGGGACCTGTTCGGGCCGCTGCTCGCCGAAGCCCTGGAAGCCTGCGTGGGCCGGGCGGGCGGCGAGGGTGAACCGCTCGAGCACGCCGCCGCCTTCGTCGCCCAACGGTCCGAGCAGTACCTGGACTTCCTGACCCTGTTCCTGGAGCGGTTGGCCCGCGACCAGCCCCCCGGCCGCAGGGTCACCGCTCTGTGGGTGAACGGCGAGGAGACGCACAACGGCGGCCAACGCGTGCTGCGCGTCGAGTTCGCCGACGGCGCCCGACTCGCGTACAAGCCGCGTCCGGCGACCGGCGAGATCCTGTTCCTGGCCACCGAGGGCTCGGTGTTCGCCCATCTCAACGCCCTGCCCCCGGCATCCGGGCCGATCCGGCTCGCGACCATGCGGAGTTGGGCGAGCACCGGCCCGGACCGGGAGTGCTACTCCTGGCACGAGTGGATCGAGCCGCCGGACGCGTGGGGAGTCCTGCGCACCGACGGCAAACTGAGCCTCTACGGCGCCGTCCTCGAACCAGGGGCGGCGACCCGCTACTGGCATCGCGCCGGATCGCTGGCCGCCGCCGCGTTCGCGTTCGGGATCGCCGACCTGATCGGCAGCAATGTGTTGATCGGCCAACGCGGTGAGGACGGCGAACCGTTGCCGTTCCCGGTCGACCTGGAGGCGTACTTCGCCGATCTGGACCGCCTGTTCGAGACCGGGCTGCTCTACGACCCGGCGGTCTCCGCACAGCATCACTCGGGCTTCGAGAACGTAGCGCGCTGGTGCGAGCTGGACGGCCCCGCGAACTGCTGGCGCCCACAGCCGGACGGTTCGCTACGGCTGGAACGGCGCACCCTGCCCCTGACCCGGACCGAGACCCGCACGGTGGTCGGCGACACCGAGGGCCGCGCCGGATACGGCCCGTACCTGACGGCGCTGCTGCGCGGCATGTTCGACGCCTGGACGCTGATGTGCCGCAACCGCGCCCGGATCGCCGAGTTCATCGGGGAGCGGGTGGCCGGGCACGTCGTACGCGTGATCGCCCGCCCGACGGCCGACTACCCGGACGGCGGCGGCGGCGGTAACGGTGGCGGGGGAGCGGGCGGTGGCGACGTACCGTTCACCGCGGGCGAGTCGGAGCAGCTCGCCCGCGGCGACGTCCCGTACTTCTTCCGCGCGGCCGGAGGCGGTCCGCTGCTGTCGGTGCGGATGCCGCCCGGCCGCGAGTTGCGTACGTACCCGACCGACGCCCCCGGTTGGGCGGAGGACCGGCCCTGGCCGCCGGTCGCCGCCGTCCGCGAGGGCGGGAAGCTGAACCTCGCCGGGCTCGGCATCGCCCTGCGCGACGCGGTCGAGCACGTGTACGGCGACCTGGATCCGGCGCGGAGCGACCTGTACGACCCCGGGCACGGGGTGCGGCTCACCCTGCGCGGCCCGCGCGAGGGCGAGGTCTCCTTTGACTGGCCGGAAGTGGCCCGCCGCATCACCTATACCTGGGACGAGGCGACGCTACGGCTGCGCATCGACCCCCTGATCGCCGCGGCCGACCCCGCGGCCGACCCGGCGGCCGACCCGGCGGCCGACCCGGCGGCCGACCCCGCGCCCGACCCGGCGGCCGGGACAGCTGCCGGGACGGCTGGCCGGGCGGCTGCCCGGTCGGCCGACTCGGGAGTCTCGGCGGCCACCCCGGCCCGGTCGGCCGCCGAGATCCGCGAGCGATTGCTGCGCCTGAGCCGGACCGACGCGGCGCTGCGCACCCCCTGGGCGGCCGGGGGCTTCACTGACACCGAGCTGGAAGCACGCCTGGAGCGGCTGACCGGTGCCGGGATCGCCTGGCTGCGCGGCGTGGTCGCCGAGCACGGCTGGCCCGGACGCCGGCTGGTCGGTACGGAGGCCGCCACCGCGGCCGGCGCGCTGCTCCAGCACCACACCGGTGACCCGGCCTTCCAGCGGGAGTGCCTGGCCCTGATCGAGGCCGCGGCCGAGGACGACGACATGCTCCGGCGCGACGTCGCCTACCTCACCGACGCGCTGCGCCGGGCCGAGGGCCGCCCGCAGCTGTACGGCACGAAGTTCGAACGGGGCGCGGGCGGCGAGCTGCGGCCCTGTCCGATCGAGGACGAGGATCGGGTGGACGAGCGCCGCGCAGCCGTCGGCCTCGATCCGCTCGCCGACTACGCGGCCGTGCTGGCCCAGCGGTACCCGACGCCCCAACCCGAGCGACCCCCGGCACCCGAGCCCACCCGGCACCCCGCACCCGAGCCCACACGACCCCCGGCGCCCGAACCCGTACGGCACCAGGCACCCCAGACCGAAGGGATAGAGGCGTGATCGCGACCGACTGGACCGAAGGCCTCGCCCGCGCATGGGGCAAGGAGCCCGCCGTGCTCCCGGCCGCGGCCCCGACGGACGAGGCGCACCTCCACCGCACGATCGTCGCCGCCTGCGAGTCCTTCCGCGCCGGAACGGTGTTCCGGACCTTCCCGCAGGTCCGCTTCCACACCCCGCTCGGCTGGCTCGGCGCCCCGGGACGGCTGCTGCCCGACGCCGCCGATTCGAGCCCGGCCGCCTACCGGGCCCGGATGCGCCGCGAACCGTCGGGCAGCGGGCCGGACGCGGGGTTCCTGCTGAGCGTCCGGCAGCCCCTGCACACCGACTACCCGTTGTGGTCGGCGGTCCGCGACACCCTCGCCGAGCTGTGGCACCGGGTGGGCTGGCCGTGCCTGCCGGTCGAGGCCGAGCTGACCGAGGGGGACGACTTCACCCGTGTACGGGGCCTGGCCGTCGCCTCCGAGCACGCGGTGCTGACCTGGGTACTGGACGGCACCCTGGAGGCCGAAGTGCACGAGGCGGACGGCGGGGCGGAGCGCTCGGCCGACGGCGGGGCGGACGGCGCCCGGGACGGCCGGACAGGAAGAGGTGCGGACGCCGACCCGCGCGTCCTGCGGGCCACCGCCGGCGAACTGCTCTACTGGCCGGAGGGCTCCCGCTGGCGCGAGCACCACCTCGACGGCTGCACGACGCTGCGGATCTCCGTCCCCCGCGCACAGCGCCTCGCGACCGGCGCGGTCAAGAACCTGCTGGCCGAGGAGGTGCGGGACCGCCTGGAGTACGACGGGACGGTGCCCTGCCTGCCCTACCCGCCGCCCACCGGCGGCCCGGCCGCCCCGCCGGAGTCCATGATCGCCGTCGGCGCGGCGGCCCGCGCGGCGGCCGGGGGCCCGGAGCTGCCCGCCGCGCTGCGCACCCGCTGGGCGGCCTGGTGTTCCTCGGCCGGGCTGGAGCCCGTACCCGAGCCGCGCGCCGACGTCGCACTCGGCCCCGGACAGCGGTTCCGGGTGGCGCGCGCGATCGTCCGGACGCCGGACCCGGACGCTCCCGGCCGCCGGATCTGGGCCGTCAACGGGCACGCCTTCCCGATCGGCGGGGCGGCGGGGGAGCGGATCGCCCAACAGCTAGCACCCGGACGCGTGTTGACGGCCGGAGAGCTGTGCCGGGCCGTCGGCACCGACGAGCACAACGGCGCCGTGACGGCGCTGCTGCGCACGCTCTACCGGCTGCGCGCGATCGACCTCGCCGACGGCGAGAGGACGGACGGATCACGATGACGACGGCGCACGCGAGCGACCACCTGGCCATCCTCCAAGGGCCCATCGACTGGGCCGAGTTCGCCGCGCTCCACTGGGACCGGCACCCGGTGCTGTTCAAGGCCGTCCGCCCGGAGCCCTTCGAGCTGCGCGAGGTCTTCGCCGCCACCGCGCTCGCGGCCCGGCCCCCCGGCGCGTATCTGATGCCGCCGAACGCCCAGTTCGCCGTCGGCCGTTTTCAGCAGTCCGAGCCGGCCAACTGGTTCCCGCGCGCCGAGGACGGCACGTTCGACGGCTACCGGCAGCGGCTGGACAGCGAGCTGGCGGCCTTCTCGAAGGAGCGTCGGTACGCACTGGTCGTGCACGCCTTCCACGCCTTCCACGCCGGGCAGTGGGAGCGCGAGCGGGCGTTCCTCGAACCGCTGTGGGAGCGCACCGGTCTGCCGCTGTCGGGGGCGATCACCACGCTCTTCCACGGCAACTACGAGCACACCCCGGTCGGCGTCCACAAGGACCGGTTCGCCACCTTCATGTTCGCCCTCGAAGGGCGCAAGCGGATGCGCTTCTGGCGGGAGCGCCCGTGGACCGAGCCGGTGACCACGGTGCTGGACTACCAGCCCTACCTGACCGGCTCGTTCACCGCCGAACCCGAGCCCGGCGACCTGCTGTACTGGCCCGCGGACTACTACCACGTCGGCGAGAGCGTCGACGGTGGGGCCGCCACCAGCGTCAACATCGGCGTGCCGCGCGAAGCGCACCGTGCGGTCTACGACGTGGACGACCTGCTGCTGGGCAAGGCCCCGGACGCGATGGTCGATCCGGACGTCGGCCTGGTGCGGCTGCCCGCCGCCACCGCCCCGCTGTCGGTGCCCGAACAGCCGTCGGACGGCGCGCTGCCCGAAGCGCTGGAGCAGACCCTGCGCGTCTTCCAGGAGTACCACGACCCCGCACGGATGCGGGACCGGGTCGCTTCGGTCTCGCTCCGCAACTGGAGCGCGTCCGGCCTGTGTCCCGTACCGCCGCCCGAGGCGCCGCGGCCCCTGGACGACGGCACACCCGTACGCGCCCGCGCCCGAGTGCTCCACCAGCCGGTCACCGGAGCCGTCCTGTGCGCCGCCAACGGGAACGTGCTGCGCGCCGAGCTGACGGAGCGACAGGTGGAGCGCCTGCTGGACCGCCTCGCCGAAGGAGAGTCGTCCCCGGTCGGCGACCTGCTGGTGGAACTCCCGCCCACTGCCCGCGAGGACGCCCGCCACGTGCTGGAGACTCTGGAAACCTTCCGCGCCTTGACCCGGGACTAGGACTGGCCCACCGGAGGGCGGACCGTCACTCGTACCGGTACTTCAGCGAGTCCGCCTCCGCCTGTTCGATGTCGGCGATGGTCAGCTCCGGCATGCGCAGTTGGGCCAGCGTCACCTCGGCCGAGGCCGGCTGGGCGTCCGCCGACAGCCACTCCCGCGGTTTCCAGGCCGAGCTGCGCAGCAGCGACTTGGGGCAGTGAGGGTAGACCTCCTCGATCCCCACCACCAGCGCACTGGCCGGCGGCTTGCCCACGGCGGTCAGCTGTGACAGCAGCTCCGGGCGGGTGGAGACGCAGGCGCGGCCGTTCACCCTGAGTGTCGTGGTGCGCCCCGGGATGACGAACAGCAGCCCGGCCCGTCCGGTGGCGATGACGTTCTGCAGGGTGTCCAGCCGCTTGTTGCCCGTAGCGTCCGGTATCGCCACCGTCCGCGCGTCCAGGACGGCAACGAACCCGGCGGGGCCGCCGCGCGGGGAGACGTCACAGTTGCCCTCGGCATCCGCGCTGGCTACCAGAACCAGCGATGAGCAGCCGATCAACCGTGCGGTCTGCTCGGTGAGTTCGGTCATCTGCTTCCGAACGGCGGCGTCGCCCGGGAGCTCGTACGTCCGGCGCAGTGATTCCGGGTCGGGCACGGCGTCGAGGCGGAGCGAGTCGAAGGCGCTGCCGGCAAGGGATGTCGTCATGCCTTCGACCTTAAAGGGCCCGTAGCCGGCAGCGGGTGGTGCGACCCAACGGGGCCATCAGGTGGGCGACCGCCCCGCGCCGCGGTACCGGGCGGAGCTGCTCAGCGCGCGCCGCCGGCCAGGGCGCGCGTGCCGGGGGCGCCGCCCCTCCTCGTTGCATTAGCGGGCGGCGAGGTCGCTGGTGGTCATGGCGCCGTTGCGGTCGAGTGCACCGAGCACGGCGGCCTGGCCCAGTGGGATGTGGTCCTCGTGTTTGACGCGTCGGGTCAGCTTCCCCATCGCGGTGCGCAGTTCGGTGGCGATGGCGGCGGCTTCCGGGGTGGGCATGAGGCACCTTACCGACCGTCACCGCCCGCCGGATCATCGGCAGCCGGGGCAACCCCACGGTCGAGGTCGACGTCACCCTGACGGACGGCTCCCTGGGGCGCGCGGCCGTCCCCTCAGGCGCGTCCACCGGCGCCCGGGAGGCAGTGGAGCTGCGTGACGGAGACGCGGCCCGCTGGCACGGCAAGGGCGTCGACCGCGCGGTGGCCCACGTCAACGGGGAGATCGCGGCGTCCGTACGAGGCCGGGACGCGGCGGATCAGGCGGGCCTCGACGCCGCACTGGTCGCCCTCGACGGCACCGCCACGAAGTCCCGCCTCGGCGCCAACGCCATCCTCGGCGTCTCCCTCGCCGCGGCCAAGGCCGCCGCGGCGGCCCACCGCCAGCCGCTGTACCGATACCTCGGCGACGCCGACGCCCACCTCCTGCCGCTGCCGATGATGAACATCGTCAACGGCGGCGCCCACGCCGACAATCCGCTGGATTTCCAGGAGTTCATGATCGCGCCCGTGGGCGCGGACACCTTCGCCGAAGCCGTCCGCATGGGCAGCGAGGTCTTCCACACGCTGCGCCGTGATCTGCTGGCCGCCGGGCACTCCACGGGCGTCGGCGACGAGGGCGGCTTCGCGCCCGCGCTGCGCACCGCCGAAGAGGCGCTCGACTTCGTGACGGCCGCCATCGAGCGCACCGGCTACCGCCCCGGAACGGACATCGGCCTGATCATGGACCCGGCGTCCTCGGAGTTCTTCCGCGACGGGGTGTACGACTACCAGGGCGAGGGCGTGCGCCGCACTCCCTCCGAGAACGTCGACTACCTGGTCAAGCTCATCGACACCTACCCGATCCTCTCCATCGAGGACCCGATGGCGGAGAACGACTGCGACGGCTGGCGCGAGCTGACCGCCCGGGTCGGCGATCACTGCCAGCTCACCGGCGACGACCTGTTCTGCACCAACGAGACGCTGCTGCGCGAGGGCATCCGTACCGGCGCCGGCAACTCGATCCGGATCAAGGTGAACCAGATCGGGACCTTGACCGAGGCGCTGGACGCGGTGGCCACCGCCCACCAGGCGGGCTGGACCGCCGTCATGTCGCACCGGTCGGGTGAGACGGAAGACACCACCATCGCGGACCTCGCGGTGGCAACGGGATGCGGCCAGATCAAGACCGGCTCGCTCTCCCGCTCCGACCGCACGGCGAAGTACAACCAACTCATCCGCATCGAAGAGGAGTTGGGCGCCTCGGCGCGCTACGTGGGCCGCTCCGCACTGCGCCGGGCGTGACAACCAGGCGGAGATAGTGACCAGACGGGCCCCCGATCATGATCGGGGGCCCGCACGTGTGCCGCCATCGACAGCGGCGTCGTGGCGAACAAGGAAGGCCACCTGGGCTCCGACACCGCCCTGTCCGCAGCGTCTTACCCGTTCGGGCTACTCGTTCGGGTTACTCGTTCGGGTCCCATTCCGCGAGCTGCTCCATCGGCTCGGGGTCGCCGGTGGTCTCCAGGCCGTCGAGCGGGATGCGCGCGTAGAAATAGAGGACCAGTTCGCTCGCCCCGCCTCGCATCGCCATGTCGCCCGGCTCCGCGTCGGCGGCGAGGTCGTCGCAGCGGACGCCGTCGGCGTCGAGGGTCAGGCGCCAGGAGCGGCCTTCGGACGCGTGCAGGTCGATGGTCGCCGGCTTGAACGGCCAGGCTACGGTCGTCGCCGAGACGGTCGTCAGGAACTCGTCGACGCCCTCGACCGCGACGTCCGTCGGCAGCGGCTCTGCGGCCCCCTGGGTGAGCTGGGCGTCGTAGGTGTGGACGGCGAACTCCTGGACCTGGTGCCGGGCCAGGGCACCGCTGGTCTCCGGGGCCTGCGAGCGGCCCCACCAGGTCCAGCAGCCGCGGTCCGGGCCGGCCTCGCGCATCGCGTCGAGCATGAGCCCGGTCGACTCGGCGAGCCAGGCATCCAGGGCTTCGCGGTCGCGGGGCGCGGTCGGGGCGCCCTTCGGGTCCGTCCTCGCCGGGGGCTCGGCGCCCGGGCCCGCGGCGACGATGGCGGCCTGGCGGCGGCGGCCGTCGCCGAGGTGCTGCGCCAGTTCGCGCAGCGTCCAGTCCGGGCAGGTCGGGACCTGGACATCAAGATCGGGGGCGGACGCGATCGCGGCGCGGAACGCGGCCGATCGGTCTTCGATCAGCCGCAGGACCTCGGGGAACTCCCATGTGTTGTGCACGTCGGTTGTGTATCACGCTGCTCCGGAGGCCAGTTAGCGAATTTCCCGGACGAACGCGTCGACGGCCGGGTGAAGCCGACGCCCCGTGATCGCGACGGCGCGAGGCCGCGTGCGACGAAGTGACGGCATGGCGGACTCCCTTCGGTGACGGCGCCGCGCGAAGTGGCTCCCGTGATCACACCCGTCAACTCGTGCGCAAAACAAGACTGTTTGACGCTTGATGCCGAACGCTTTACCTGAATGCGAAAGACGGCACTGAGTGTCAGGATCTAGTCAAACGCTGTCCGGGATGGGCGAGTTCAGATCCATCGGGGCCGATTCGCTCCGCCCTGGAGTGTCCGCTCAGCGGTCGCGACAGGTCGAGATCCGGACGTGTTTTGGCCGATACCTGGCGTGTCCATGGCGATCATGAAGATCGCTGGCAGCCTCTCCCCATCCCCAACAGCAGCACATGCACAACCAGCACCAGATGCACCACCAGCACCACATGCACCACATGCACCACAGGCTCTGCCCGGCAGGTCGGCCTCATCCCACCCGCCGGTTCGTTCCACCCCCCACACTTTTGAAGGAGTCCGCGTGAAGTCCACGCACCGCCGGAACGCCACCGCAACCGGCGCCCTGCTCGCCGCCGCCGCTCTGCTCTCCGTCGGCGTCCAGGCCGGCAGCGCCAGCGCGCAGCCCGAAGCCTCCGCGAACACGACCGCCCCCGGGGGCGCCGTTCGCAACCCTGGTGCACTGCCCGCACAGCTCTCCCCGTCGCAGCGCGCCGAGCTCATAGCCAAGGCGCAGGGCACCACGGCCGCCACGGCCAAGGAGCTCGGTCTCGGAGCGCAGGAGAAGCTCCTGGTCCATGACGTGGTGAAGGACCAGGACGGTACCACCCACACCCGGTACGAGCGCACGTACGAGGGCCTCCCCGTCCTCGGTGGCGACCTGGTCGTCAGCCGCACCGCCGCGGACCGGACGCAGAGCGTGAGCAAGGCGTCCCCCGCCCAGTTGCAGGGCGTCTCCACCTCCGCCCCGGCCGACGCTCCGGCGGCGGCGTCCGCGAAGGCCCTCGACGCGGCGAAGTCGATCGGTTCCAAGGCCGACAAGGCCGACTCCGCGCCCCGCAAGGTCGTGTGGATGGCGAACGGCACGCCGACCCTGGCCTACGAGACCGTCATCGGCGGCCTCCAGGACGACGGCACCCCCAACCAGCTCCACGTCATCACCGACGCCAAGACGGGCGCGAAGCTCCACCAGTGGCAGGGCATTGAGACCGGTGTCGGCAACACCCACTACAGCGGCCAGGTCACCCTCGGCACGTCGGCGTCCGGTTCGACCTTCACGCTGAACGACGCGGCCCGCGGCGGCCACAAGACGTACAACCTGAACCACGGCACGTCCGGCACGGGCTCGCTCTTCAGCCAGTCCACCGACACCTGGGGCAACGGGGCCAACTCCAACGCCGCCACCGCCGGCGCCGACGCCGCCTACGGCGCCGGGGTCACCTGGGACTTCTACAAGAACGTCCTCGGGCGCTCCGGAATCCGCGGCGACGGCGTCGCCGCCTACTCCCGCGTCCACTACGGGAACGCCTACGTCAACGCGTTCTGGGACGACGGCTGCTTCTGCATGACGTACGGCGACGGAACGGGCAACAACGATCCGCTGACCTCGCTGGACGTCGCCGGCCACGAGATGACGCACGGCGTCACCGCCGCCACCGCGGGTCTCGAGTACAGCGCCGAGTCGGGCGGCCTGAACGAGGCGACCTCCGACATCATGGGCACGTCCGTGGAGTTCTACGCGAACAACCCCAGCGCGCCGGGCAACTACCTCATCGGCGAGCAGATCAACATCAACGGCAACGGCACCCCGCTGCGCTACATGGACAAGCCGAGCAAGGACGGCGGCTCCGCGGACGCGTGGTACTCCGGCGTCGGCAACCTCGACGTCCACTACTCCTCGGGCCCGGCCAACCACTGGTTCTACCTCGCCTCCGAGGGCTCCGGCGCCAAGACGGTCAACGGGGTCAGCTACAACTCGCCGACCTCCGACGGCCTGCCCGTCACCGGCATCGGCCGGGACAAGGCGCAGCTCATCTGGTACAAGGCCCTCACCACCAAGTTCAACTCCAGCACGGACTACGCGGGTGCCCGCGCCGGCACGATCGCCGCGGCGACCGAGCTGTACGGTGCCGGCAGCGCCGAGGTCAAGAACGTCACCGACGCCTGGGCCGCCGTCAACGTGGGTGCCCGTTCGGGTGGTGGCACCACCACCCCGGGGAACGTCTTCGACAGCACGACCCGGGTCGCCATTCCCGACTCGCCCGGCCCCGCGGTCACCTCGTCGGTCGCCGTCAGCGGAGTCACCGGCAACGCGCCGAGTGCCCTCAAGGTCGGCGTGAAGATCACGCACACCTACATCGGTGACCTCCAGATCGACCTCGTGGCCCCCAACGGGACCTCGTTCCGCCTGCAGAACTCGTCGTCCGACTCCACGGCGAACCTGGACAAGACCTACACGGTCAACGCCTCGGCCGTAGCGGCCAACGGCACCTGGAAGCTGAAGGTCCAGGACAAGGGCGCCGCCGACGTCGGCACGATCACCGACTTCAAGCTCACCTTCTGAGCAACTGAGCAACTGAGCAACCGAACGACTGACTGAGCGACTCAGCGACTGAGCGACTGATCGGCCCAGCGGCCGACCGGCCGTGACGTGAAGAGAGGTGCCCGGAGCCTTCCCAGGCCCCGGGCACCTCTTTCATGTCCCCAGGCGGAGCAGGGCTACACCGTGGTGTCGGCCGCGGCCGCGGCGCTCGGGTCTGTCGCGCTACTCGCGATGGGCTCGACGCGTGGCCGGGCGAGCCGGGCGTAGTCCTCGCCCGAGATGACCGCCGACCGGTCGAGCCGGGCCGCATTGAAGTACAGCTGGGGCCGGGCGATCACTTCGGGGTCCGCGACGAGTTCGAGGTCGGGATCGAAGGCGAAGGGGAGGACGGTGCCGGGGACGGCGTGAGCCAGTCGCTCGGCCGTGGCGGCGTCGCTGAAGCCGACGTAGCGGGCGTTGAACAGCGTACGGACGGCGTCCAGGTCGACGCGCCGGTCGCCCGGGACGACCGCCAGGACGTGCCGGGTGGTCTTCTTGTCTGTCTTGACCCTGAGGATGATGCACTTCGCCGCATGCGAGGCGGGGTGTCCGCGCAGGGCACACACCGACTCCGTGGCGCCTTCCGGTGCGTGATCGATGAGCCGGTAGGGCGTCCCGGTGGTGTCGAACAGGGTGATCAGGCGCTGGTAGGTGTCATGTTCGGGCATGCTTCGTCCTCTTTCCCGGTGCTTGCTCTTGCTCTTGCCGTGGCGGGGCGCTCGGTCTGCCCGGTCCTGCCGGTCCTGCCGGTCCTGCCGGTCTGTTCGATCCTGTCGGTCCGGTCAGTGAGGTCAGTACGGTGGGTACGTTCGATGGCCTGGCCCCAATAGGTGCCGACGACCATCAGCAGGGCGCCCAGGGCGGCCCACGAGGTGAGCCGTTCGCCGCCGACGCTGATTCCGATGGCGACGGCCCAGATGGGTTCGGTGCCCAGCAGCAGGCTGGCCCGGCTGGCGGAAGTGCCCTGCACGGCCCACGTCTGCGCGAGGAAGGCGAACACGCTGCAGAACAGGGCGAGATAGGCGAGTTGGGCCCAGGTGGTGGCGCTGCTGTGGAAGAGACCCGGCAGGTGGATGGCGGCGAGCGGCAGGAACAGCGCCGTGCCGACCGCCGTCTGTACGGTCGTCAGGTGCAGCGGGTCCACGGGACGACCCCCGGTGAGCCGGCCGACCAGCACGACGTGCCCGGCCCGGACGAGCGCGGCGGCGAGCATCAGCGCGTCTCCGGTCCGTAGCGCGTGCAGTCCGGTGCTTGCGGTGAGCAGCCCGACGGCCACGACGCAGACTCCGGCGGCGAGGAAGAACGTCCACGGCAGTCGTCGGCTGCCGGTGCGGTCCAGCAGCGGAGTGAGCAGGGGCGTCAGCACGATGGTCAGGCTGATGATCAACCCGGCGTTCGCGGCGCTGGTGTGCGCCACCCCGTACGTCTCCAGCACGAGCACGACCGCCTGGGTGACTCCCAGCAGTGACCCGGCGCGGACCTCCGCCCGGGTCCAGCGGCGGGCGCGACCGCGACCGCGACCGCGACTGAGGCTGCGTACGGCGACCAGGGCTGCGCACGCGAGTGCGGATATCGCGTACCGGGCGAACAGGACCGCCAGGACCGGGAGCGCGACGGTGGCCGTCTTGGCCGCGAGATAGCTGGAACCCCAGACCAGCGCGACCACGAAAAGTACCGCATCGGTGCGGCGGGCAACATGCATGCCGCCACGCTGCCCCACCAGCAGGTTGAAGGCTATGACCAACTTCTAAACCCACGGTGTAGCGGCACTACAATGTCAGCGTGGACGAACGTCAGCTGCGCATCCTGCGCGAACTGGGAGACCTGGGCAGCGTCAGCGCGGTCGCCGAGGCGCTGCATGTGACGCCGTCCGCGATCTCGCAGCAACTGCGGCTGCTGCAGCGCTCGATTCCCGTCCCGCTCACCGAACGCGCCGGACGCCGGGTGGTGCTGACCGACGCCGGGCAGGCCCTGGCCGCGGCGGCCATCAAGGTCGAGACCGCCCTGGCCCAGGCCCGGCACACGATCACCGACTTCGCCGAGCAACCCGACGGCGATGTGTCGGTGGCCGCGTTCCACAGCGCGGGGTCCGCATTCTTCCCCCTGCTGCTGCGCGGTCTCGCCGGCCCCGGACGCCCCCGCCCCGCACTCGCCGACGAGGACGTTCCCCAGGACCGCTTCCCCACCCTCACCCGCGACTACGATCTCGTACTCGCCCACCGCCTCGACCACGGCCCGCCCTGGCCGCGCACCGTGACCTCGACGACGCTGCTGCGCGAGCCCCTCGACGTCGCCCTGCCGACCGGCCACCCGCTGGCGTCCAAGCCCCGGCTCACCCCGCGGGACGTGGCGGACCAGCCGTGGATCACGGTCCACGACGGCTTCCCGCTGATGTCCACCATCGAGGCCATCGCCAGCATCGCCAACCGCCGCCTCGACATCGTCCACCGCATCAACGAGTTCGCGGTGGTCGCCGAGGCCGTCGCCGCCGGCGGAGGCCTCGCGCTCATGCCCCGCTGGACCGCCCGGCCACACCCGGACGTCGTCCTGCGGCCGCTGAGCGGAGTGCGCGCGCGACGCGACATCGACGTCCTGCACCGGCCCGAGCGCACGGCACGCAAGGCCGTCCGAACGGTCCTCGCCGAGCTGCACCGCGCCGCCGCCCAGATCCGGGGCCGCAGCCGCTGAGCATCGATCACATGGCCGAAGCTCCCCGCACGCAGCGCCGAACCGGATCCCGGCAGTGGGCTGTTCAGGCGGATCACAGACACCTACGGCCGGCTTCGTCGTTGATCGAGACGCCAACGTCCGTGCACTCATAGAAGGACCTGTGATGTTCAACAAGATTCTGGCCACCGCCGCCGCGACCGCGTCCATCCTCGGAGCGGGCGCCGCCGTGGCCGCCCCGGCCATGGCGATCGGCAACGACAACGGGGTCAACACCGTCAACGGCAACGGTGCTTCCCAGGTCTACGGCAACCAGAAGACCGCCGGCGACCAGAGCCCGCAGCTCAGCCTGGTCCAGGGCACCCTGAACAAGCCCTGCGTCGGCCTGCCCGTCAAGGTCAACGCCCAGTCGCTGGTCGCGGTCATCGCCAACGTCGGTGTCCAGGACATCCCCGTCCTGTCCAACCCGATGAACCAGCAGTGCACCGAGAACTCCACCCAGGCCAAGGGCGACGAGCCGCTGTCGCACATCCTGGACAACATCCCGGTCCTCTCGGGCAACCTCTCCAACGGCAGCTGATCCGGCCGCTCCCCGGCGAGCCGGGGCACTGGCCGCATGCACGAGTGCGGCCAGTGCCCGGCCCGCCAACCACCTCCCGCGCCGGCACCACCGCGCGGTCGCCGAGGGCCGGGAACCGGTCCGTCACCGCACTGAAGCCCGCCGCCTCCACCGGACGTTCACATTCCTCACGGGCCGTGACGAAGGCAATTCGGCAGGTAGTAAATGGGTGAATTCTTGACTGAATTCTCGTCAATAAGCCTTCGGCTCATATTTCATTTCGATAACGACTGCCCCGATAAGGCCTGGACCAATCATGAGTGACGCGCGTAACTAGCCTTGTTTCATTGCGTGGTGACTGTTCGTCAAATTCGACGAGCAGGTCACGGAATGATTTCTTGACCGCGCTCCCTCTTTGTCCGAATTCTCCGCCGCATCCGTCTGGCAGGCTTCCGCGCACCCACTCATCCGATTCACAGTTGAGGTGCGCATGACAGGACGACGCAGACGCCGCGAGCATCGCCGCAAACCCCGGCGGTTGATACTTTTCACCGCCGCCATGAGCTCGGCGGCGGTGATCGCGGTAGGCATCGCCTACTCCGGCATGGGTGACGGCGCCCAGGCCGTGCCCGTACAAGCCGCCGCGGGGGCCGCCGCACCGGCCGCCGCGCCCGCCCGGGATCAGCAGCCCAAGCCGCTCGCTGCCGCACCCGCCAACGAGAGCGCGCGCGGCATGATTTACGACGGTCTCGACCCCGCGCCGGAGGGCGACCGGTGTGCCGGCGTCTACCGGACCGGTGCCGGCCTCTGTACCCACGGCCCCGACGCTCCGCCCAAGGGCGTCGACATCACGAAGGACATCCAGCCCGCGGTCAAGTCCCAGGCGCCGGCGGCCGATCCGGCCCGCCCGCAGGCCGACGACCCGGCCAGCTCCGAAGGCGGCGGACGTCCCGAGGACGCGCCCGCCGCCGACGCCGATCGCACCGCCGACAAGTCCGCCGCGCCCGCGCCCTCGCCCGCTGGTCAGGCCGTCGCCGCCGGCCCCGCGGGCCAGACCGTCCAGTGTGACGGCGACGGCAGCACGGGCAACCGCGTCCAGGTCGTGTACGTCCACGGCCCCAACCGCGACCGCTACTCCGAGTACGTCGCCTCGTTCCGCAAATGGGCGGCCGACGCGGACCTCATCTACGCGACGAGCGCCCAGGAGACCGGCGGGATCCGCCACATCCGCTACGTGACGGCGGCCGACTGCACTCCGACCGTGGTCAACATCGAGCTCCCCGACTCGGCTCTGGCCGAGTTCAGCGCGACCAACACCGCCCTCGCCGGCAAGGGCCTCGACCGCCGCGACCGCAAGTACATGATCTTCGCGGACACCCAGGTCTACTGCGGCATAGGCACCTTCAACGGCGACGAGCGGCCCGGCCAGGCCAACATCAGCAACTTCGGCCCCTCGTACGGGCGCACGGACTCGGGCTGCTGGGGCGGCCACACCGCGGCGCACGAGCTCGGCCACAATCTCGGAGCGGTCAACAACAGCGCCCCGAACAGCAGCCGTGGCGCGCACTGCACCGACGAATTCGACGTCATGTGCTACTCGGACACGCCCTACTACCCGCAGATGCGCAACGTCTGCACCAACCAGGCGTCCGAGAACATCCTGGACTGCAACCACGACGACTACTTCAACACCAGCCCCAAGGCCGGCAGCTACCTCGCCACGCACTGGAACATCGCCGACAACCAGTTCCTGATGCGCAGCCAGGGCGGGGGCGGCACGGACCCGGGCCCGAACCCCGGCCCCACGCCGACCAAGAAGCCGACGCCCACACCGACCAAGAGCCCCACGGGCGGTCCGGACGTGACGGTGGGGCAGGTCCAGTCGGACTCCGCCGTCGTGAACTGGCCCAAGGTCGAAGGCGCTGCCTGGTACCAGGTCCTGCTGAACGGCAAACACCTGGGCTGGGTCCAGTCCCCGGTGCTGCGCGTCTACAACCTCCGGCCCGACACCTCGTACACGGTCGCCGTCTCCGTCCGCGACAACGCCGGCCGGGACACCGGGCCCGGCAAGGCCGCGTCCTTCCGTACGAAGGGCACGGGCGGTGGCGCGACCACCCCCGGCGCCCGTTACCTGCTCGGCAACGGCAGCACCGGCATGAACGCAGAAGTCTGGGGCGGCCGCAGCGCGGACGGTACCGTGCTGGTCGGCGCCCGCTCCAACGGGTACGCCCAGCAACAGTGGTACTTCGACGACGCGGGTAACGGACTGGTCCGTATCCGCTCCGCCGTCTCCGGCAAGTGCCTGCAGTCGGGCGGCGCTCCGGCCGCGGGCATGTGGGTCGCCCAGCAGCCCTGCGGCGGCGGCGCGCAGGCCTGGAAGCTGACCTCCCGAGGCGCCGCGCTGACCGTCACCGACCCGAGCGGTGGCTTCGCGCTGACCGTGAGCAGCCGCCCCTATTACGGGAACTGGCTGCTGGACCTCCAGCGCGCGGACGGCCGCGCCGCGCAGTCCTGGACCGCGCAGAAGGTCGGCTGACCTCCTGAAACCCACTCCGGCGGACGGCCGCGTCGCGCGGCCGTCCGCCGGCCCCACCCCACCCCACCCGCCACCCCACCGACCCGGCCCGGAGCACCTCCACGATGCGCATACGAATCGCTTTCCACGCCGCCTTGACCGCACTCGGCCTGATCCTGCTGTGCCCCGCCGCGGCGCACGCCCACGGCGACACCGTGAAGGTGGTGATGACCGGGCAGCGGGAGGGCCACGTCACTGCCGACATCGCCTGGGAGAACGACGGCGACCCGATCGAGGAGACGGTCGCCGCCACCGTGAACGCGGTCAGCGGCGACGGTGCCCGCACCATGGGGCCCTGGCGGCTGGTGCGTGACCCCGCCAAGAAGCCGGCCGGCTGGGTCACCGCCGAGTCCCTGCCGCCCGGCTCATGGAACGTCACCGTCGACGTGGGCTTCCCCGCCCTCGGACACGGCGAACTCCAGCTCGAGGCACCGGCGGTGGACCCGGCTCCGCCCACCGGCACGCCGACCCCCCGCCCCGCCACACCCTCACCCGCCACGCCCCGAACCCAGCCGCCGTCCTCTGAGCCTCCCGCAGACCGCGCGGAACCAGGATCGGGTCCTGCCGTCTGGTGGACGGCGGCAGGTGTGACGGCAGCAGCCCTGATCGGGGCGGTCGCAGGCATCCTCGTACGCCGCCGCCGCGAGCGCCGCTAGCCGCAGCCCGTCACGGACCGCCGAGGCCGCGGGCTTCAGGTCGCGCTGCGGTGTGATGGCCAGGCTGTGTCGTCGGCAGCCAGCCAGGGTTCGTTCGCAGCGGCGCTTGGGGGTGTCCCGGTGAACGCGCGGACATCGTGGTGGAGGTGGGACTGGTCGGCGTAGCCGCAGTCTGCCGCCACCTGGGCGGGGGTGTGGCCGTGGACCAGGCGGTGGATGGCCTGGTCGAAGCGGACCAGCATGGCGGCGCGTTTGGGTGTCAGGCCGATCTGCGAACCGAAGCGGGCCCACATGCGCTGGCGGCTCCACCCGGTCCGGGCTGCGAGGTCGTTTATGCGCGCGCGGCCGTGACTGGCGATGATCTGGTGCCAGGCCCAGGCCACCTCGGGATCGACCGCCCTGCCCCTATCGAGCCGGGTCATCAGTTCCGTGTCGATCAGCGCGAAACGCTCCGGCCAGGTTCGCGCATGGTGAAGCCGCTCCCGCAGGCGTGCCGTGTCGCGTCCCCACAGGTCATCGAGTGCGATGACGCTCCCGCCCAATTCCGCGAGCGGGAGCCCGAGTACGGGGTGCCCGGCAAGCGGAGACAGGCGTACCTGCACACACGCGATACCTTCGGCGCGTACCTGGAACGCGCTGAAAGAGAGCCCAGCGGCCAGGCTCACCGACCGCATTCGGCCGGCCGTGCCGTGTATGTCGAACGGGCGGTCACCGAACTCGATGGCCAGGGTGACGGCTGGGTGGGGGATGGCGCGCAGGTTGATGGGGCTGTCGCCGCGTATACGGAATCCAGCCATGTCGACACCGGGCAGCGCCGCTGCCCGCGACGGTCGCTCGATCTCCCAGGCAGCGGTGGGGCCTGCCGTCCCCCCGACTGGTCGCACTCCTCGACTGTACGAGCGGCCCGGCGTCGGAGCAACCACGCGCGAGGCGTGGACATTTCTCCAAGACGCACGGCTCCGGCCGGCGGGAGGGTGAGGACGCCACGAACCGAGCGACGGAGCAGCCATGGACGAGACGACCAGGCCACAAGACCCGCACAGCCACAGCCACGGCCACAGCCACGGCCACAGCCACGGCCGCGCAGACGCGGCGCCGGGCGCCCCCCGCGGACGGCGGGCGTGGAGCCGACGACGGGCGTGGAGCCGACGGCGGCGGATCACGCTGCTGGCCGTCGGCGTACTGGCCGCCCTCCTCGCGTGGAACACCGAGTCGGTGCTCACCGAGACGGCCGAAGCCTCCGGCGGACAGATCGTGCGCCTTCCCGGCGGCGACATCCACGTCGTGCAGGACGGCCCGCCCGGCGCGCCCACGGTGGTGCTCCTGCATGGACTGGCCGGCTCGACAACATGGTGGGATCCGGTCATGTCGGCGCTGCGGGACCTGCACGTGGTGCGGGTGGACCTGCTCGGCCACGGCACATCAGCCAAACCGGCCGATGGCTACGGCATCGCGGAGCAGGCACACCGCGTAGGCGCCGTCCTCGACCAGCTCGGGGTGCGCCGCGCCACTGTCATCGGACACTCGACCGGCGGCACCGTTGCCACAGCGCTGGCCGAACAGCGCCGCGACCTGGTGGCGGCGATCGCGCTGATCGATACGGGCCCGCGGGTGGACGCGTTCCTCGGCGACAGTTTCACCGGCCGCCTGATGAGCACACCGGTGGTCGGGGAACTGCTCTGGCGGCTGCGCACCGACAGCTTGATCCGTGACGCGGCGAGCACCGCGTTCACCCGCGAAGTGCCGACCCCCGACCGGATGATCGCCGATATCCGCGGCATGACCTACCGCAGCCTCACCGCGACCCAGGCGGCGTCCACCGCGTACGTGAAGGAACGGCCCGTACCCGACCGCCTCACCCGCCTCGACCTGCCCACCCTGGTGATCTTCGGCTCCCTGGACCGGAGGTGGCAGCCGTCCTCCGCCCAGGACTACCGCCGAGTCCCTCACGCCCGGATCGAGATCCTGCACGGTGTCGGCCACACGCCCATGTACGAGGCCCCCGACACGACCGGAGCCCTGCTGCACGGCTTTGCCCTCGAGACCGCGTCACGCTGACCGGGCATCACCACGACCCCGTCAGGTGCGCGGCACCGGCCCCCGGGCTTGGCGGCCTGGCCGTCTCCTCTACGGTCCTGCGCGCGGAGGACGGCCGGATCGCGGGCAGTACCCGGCTGCGCGACCTGGCGCGGAAGGCCCCTTTGGCGAGGAGCCACACCGGACAGGGGCGACGGGACCGGCCGGGGCCTTACCTCTGGCACCGACCCGCTCCCCGCCTAGGAAGCCACCGCCACCCCGGCCGCGATGTCGGTGCTCGCCCGGACGAACGCGGCCACCGCCCGCGATCGCGTCCGCTCGGGCCATGCCAGCAGGACCGAACTCCTCGGCGCGTCGAGCACCGGCACACACGCCACATCCGAGCGCGCATGGCGCCGCACCGATACCGGGACCAGAGCGACCACCTGGCCCAGCGCGACCAATTGCATCAGCTGCCCGGTGTCGCGCACCTCGGGGCCGCTCGCCTCTTCCGGACTCGTTCCGGGCCAGCGGGGGGTCGGTTCGCCGGCGAGGTCGGCCAGCACCAGGGCGGAGCGGTCGGCCAGTCGGTGGTAGCGAGGGAGCACCACCATCTGGTCCTGGGTCAACAGGAGTTCGGTGTCGAACCCACCGGAGTCGTCGTGCGGGGCGTGCAGGAACGCGAGGTCGACGCGCCCGTCGCGCAGCATCCCCGCCTGCTCCCCGATCCCGCACACCACCACCTCGACATCGACGGCATCCGGGTCCCGCCGGTACAGCGGCATGATCCGCTCCAACAGGCCGGCGTCCCCATCGGGCTTCATCACCACCTTCAACCGCGGCACGTCTCGCCCCGCACGCTGCGCCCGCCGCACCGCCGCGGCCACCGCGTCGAGCGCCTTGTGGCTCTCCGTGAGGAAGACGACGCCGGCGGGCGTCAGACTCACCGCGCGGCTCGTGCGTTCCAGGAGCACCACCCCCATCCGCCGCTCAAGCCGCTGGATGGCGCGGGACAGCGGTGGTTGCGCCATGCCGAGTCGCTGGGCAGCACGGCCGAAGTGCAACTCCTCCGCGACGGCCACGAAATACGCGAGCTCCCGTGTCTCCAACGAATCCATACCCGCAGGGTATCGGTCGAGACGGCATCGGTGTTGGCCTGCGCGGCCCCCACTGTGGCGTCATGGAGTCATGAACAACACCATGATCACCCTGGTCACCGGCGCCAACAAAGGCATAGGCCGTGAGATCGCCGCCCAACTCGCCGCCCTCGGGCACACCGTCGTGATCGGCGCACGGAGCGCCGAGCTCGGCGAGAAGGCGGCCGCCGAACTGCGAGCCACCGGCGCCGACGCCACCTCCGTCGTACTTGACGTGACCGACCCTGCCTCTGCCGTCGCGGCCGCCGATACGGTCAGCGCCCGGTACGGCAGGCTCGACGCGCTGGTGAACAACGCGGGCGTAGCCGCTCCCGCGGGTACCGACCTGGGCAGCCAGCGCCCCCGCTCCGCCGACCTCGACGCCGTCCGCCGCGTCTTCGACACGAACTTCTTCGGCGTCATCACCGTCACCAACGCCCTGCTGCCGCTGCTACGCCGTTCGACCGCCCCGCGCATCGTCAACGTCTCCAGCAGCGTAGGTTCACTGGCCCTCGGTACCGGCCCGGAGATGCCGATCGCTGTCGGCTATGTCCCGTCGAAGACCGCCCTCAATGCCCTGACCGTCCAGTACTCCAGGGATTTGCGCCCCGACGGCATCCTGGTCAACGCCGTCTGCCCCGGCTACTGCGCAACCGACCTCAACCATCACGCCGGCCATCGCACCCCCGCCCAAGGTGCCGTGGCCGCCGTCCAGATGGCCACCATCCCCGCCGACGGACCCACCGGCACCTTCACCGACGACCAGGGCACCGTGCCCTGGTAGAACCGGCCGTCAGTCCTCCGGGGGGTGGACCACCTCCACGCCGCGATCCCGCAGTTCCTTGACCATCGGTGAGACGTCCGGCGCGTCCGTGACGATCAGCGCGATCTGTTCCACCGAACAGATCCGCCCCAGCGCCGCACGGCCGAGCTAGTCCGCTGTCGCGACCAGGATGACGCGTTGCGCGGCGGCCACGGCGGCGCGCTTCACCTGTACGTCGTCGAGGTTGTACGCGGTGGCGCCCTGGACCGGGGCGATGCCGCAGCAGCCCAGGATGAACGTGTCGAAGCACAAGTCCTTGAACATCTGGACCGGTGTGTGGCCGTGGAAGGAGAGCTCCTCGGGGCGCACCTGGCCGCCGGGCATCAGCAGCTGAATGCCCGGACGCCCGGACAGGGCGAACGTGGCGTGCAGGGAGAGAGGGCTTACGGTGAGCTGTCGGGTCGCCATGGCCTGGGCGACGGCCACCGCGGTCGTTCCGGTGTCAAGGGCGGCGGTCTCGCCGTCGGTCAGCAGCGACACCACCGTGCGAGCCAGTCGTTCCTTGGCCTGTGCGCCGGAAATCGCGCGGATCGCGTACGGCGGCTCGACCCCGCCCGGCAGATTGCTCACCCGGGCTCAGCCTCAGCGCCCACTTCGTCGGGGCGCTCGTCGGCGTGCTGATCCACCACGTGCTGCGGGGGCGGCTGAACAACCGGGTGCTGCTCGGCGGCTCGTACGTACTCATGGCGGCCGGCGCCGTGTCTTCGCGTTCTCGCCGGGCTGGACCCCGGCGCTGGGTGGCACCTTTGTCATCGGACTCGGCTTCGGGGGCATCGACTACGGCCTCAACCGGCTGCTCTCCATCGGCTTCGGTCACCGCAGCACGGATCCCGGCCGTCGCCCCGTACGCGTACTTCGGTGTCGGCCTGATGGTCGCGCCCAAACCGAGCGTGGCCGCGGCCGGCGCCTATGTGATCGCCGCCTCGATGATCGGCGGCGTGGCCTTCCCGCCGCTGCTGGGCGGCGTGATCGACACGATGGACATCAAGACGGTGCCGCTGTTGCCGTTCGTACTGGCCGCCGCCTGCGCTGTGCTCAGCCTGTGGCTGCGCAGGAAGGCCCCGGACCCCGACGCCGTGCCGGGCCCGCGCGGCGAGGTCCGGCCCCGCCTACTGGAAGGAGGTGTACGACACGCTGGGGATCCCGCTCGACGAGCGTCTGAGGGCCGATCTGGCCGCCGCGGACCTCGCGAGCTGGAGCGAGGTCGACCAGCGCAGCGTGGACCTGCTCGGCGAGCCGCACGGCCGGGCGGCGAAGCGGTCAGCACCGTACCGGCAGGGCAACTACGTTCCCCCGACCCGCCCGCTCCAGAACCGCGGAGTTTCAGGCCGCCACGACCCGAAGCGCCGGCGCGCCCGCAGCATCGAGGCCGCGCGCCACCGCGGGCGCCACGAGCCCGCCCTCAGCCGGGTCATCGTCATGCTGCCTCTGGCGGCACCCGGCGGCGTGGCGCTGATCAGTCGGCTGCGGTCAATGCCGCACGCGCGGTGGTGAGGATCTCCTCGGAGAGCGGGGAGCCGCTGGTGGCCCGGGCCAGGACGAGTGCGCCGAACATGGTGCACAACCGGGTGAGGCCGTCCTGGTCCTCCGTGGTGAGCCACTCGGCGAAGTCGCCCACGCCCTCGGTGTAAATCCGACGGGCCTCATGATCTCCGCCTTCGCGCGCCATGTCGGTGGCGAGCGCGGCGACGGGACAGCCGTCCGCCGGACTGTCGCGGTGCTCGGGGGAGAGGTAGGTGTCGATCAGTGCCCGCTGGGCGGCGGCGCGTCGGCCGCCGTGCTGCTGGAGTCCGTCGTCGTGGCGCCTTGCGAGATCGCCGAAGGCGTGGGCGGTGGCTTCGTCGATGAGCGCCTCCTTGGAGGCGAACTGCTTGTAGAAGCCGCCGTGGGTCAGACCGGCCGCCTTCATGAGGTCGGCGACGCTGACGTGCGTCCCCTGTTCGCGGAACAGCCGGGACGCGGTTTCCACGACCCGCCGACGGTTCTCCTCCGCCTGTGCCTGCGATACGCGGCCCATCGGCCACCTCCCGATTGGATGTCGACTGGCATCTATCTTAAACCAGTGCTTAGATTGTGGTCGTAATCTAATCGCGCCGTCGCTTGACGACGGCCGTCACGCTGGGAGTGGACATGGAACTGAAGGACGCGGTCGTCGTGGTCACCGGGGCCAACCGGGGGCTCGGGCGGCATCTGGCCGCCCAGCTCGTGGAGCGCGGAGCGCGCGTGTACGCGGCGGCCCGGCGCCCCGAGACGGTGGACCTGCCGGGGGTCACCCCGCTGCGGCTCGATGTGACGGACGAGGAGTCGATCCGCGCCGCGGCCCGCGTCGCGTCCGACGCGACGCTGCTGGTGAACAACGCCGGCATCTCCACCGGTGCCCCGCTGATCGCGGGCAGCCCGGACGCGGTGCGCCTGGAGATGGAGGTGAACTTCTTCGGTCCGCTCGCCGTGACGCGGGCTTTCGCTCCCGTCATCGAGGCCAACGGCGGCGGAGGCGTTCTCAACGTCCTGTCGGTCCTGTCCTGGCTGCACCCCGCCGGCCTCGGAGCGTATGCAGCGGCCAAGGCCGCGGCGTGGGCGCTCACCGACGCGGCCCGGGAAGAGCTGGCGCCCCGCGGCATCACCGTCTCGGCCCTGCACGTCGGATACATGGACACCGACATGGCCGCGAGCGTCCCCGCCGACCAGAGGGCCGACCCCGCCGAGGTCGCCGCCCAGGCCCTGGCCGGCGTCGAAGCGGGCCTGCCCGAGATCCTCGCCGACGAGATCACCCGGTACGTGAAGCAGAACCTGGCCGCATCGCCGAACGCGGCGTGAGCGCACCACGTCCCGTCGGCTGCCTCGATGCCCGGCGAAGGCGCCCGAGCCGGTGACGACCGACCGTCGCATCGACGAGGGACGCCAGTAAACACCGGGTCGAACCCTACGAACCATGTCGTCATCGCAGAAGACGGACGGGCGACAGTCACGCCCCCCGCTGGCGGGAAACGGAGACACCGATGAAGGCTTTCATGATCGAGCGGTACGGCGACAAGGACGGCGGCCGCATCACCGGGACCCCGGACCCGCGGGTGGGCGCCGACGACGTGCTGGTCCGGGTCCGCGCGGCGAGCGTCAACCCGCTGGACTTCAGGATCCGCGACGGCGGCTTCAAGGCGATCCTGCCGTACCGTCTCCCTCTCGTCCTGGGCAACGACCTCGCCGGGGTGGTGGCCGAGGTGGGATCGGACGTCACCCGGTTCGCCGTGGGCGACGAGGTCTACGCCCGGCCCGACAAGGGCCGCATCGGCACCTTCGCCGAACTCATCGCCGTCCAACAGAACGACCTGGCACCCAAGCCGGCCACCCTCACCATGGCGGAGGCCGCCTCCCTCCCCCTGGTCGCCCTCACCTCATGGCAGGCGCTGGTCGAGAGGGCGCAGGTCCAGCCGGGCCAGAAGGTCCTGATCCACGGGGGCTCCGGCGGCGTAGGGACCGTAGCCCTCCAGCTGGCCAGGCGGCTGGGCGCACACGTGGCCACCACCGCGAGCGCGGCCAAGGCCGACCTGGTCAGGGAGCTCGGTGCGGACGTCGTCGTCGACTACCGGACGCAGGACTTCGAGGAGGTCCTGGACGGCTACGACGTCGTCCTGGACACCCTCGGCGGCGAAACCCTGGAGAAGTCCCTGCGGGTCCTCAAGCCAGGCGGGAAGATCATCAGCATCGCCGGACCCCCTGACGCTGACTTCGCCCGCGAGCTCGGTGCGAACCCGGTCCTGCGGCAGGCGATGAACGCGCTGAGCTGGAAGACCCGGCGCCAGGCCAAGCGCCAGGGCGTCACCTACTCCTTCCTTTTCATGCAGGCCAACGGCGGCCAGCTGCGCGAACTCACGCGGCTCATCGACGTGGGAGAGATCCGCCCCGTCGTCGACCGCGTCTTCCCCTTCGACCAGACGCGCGAGGCGTTGGAGTACGCCGAGAAGGGCCGCGCCAAGGCCGGCAAGGTCGTCGTCACGATGGGGTGAGACGGACGGGAAGCGTTCTCGTAGGCGAGCGGAGACCCTTCTCCGGGCTCAGCCCACCCGACCACCACCGCGCGCTGTCCCTTCCGTCGCCCGTTGTCATCGCCGGGTTCATCGGGCGCAGCCGGCTGTCCGACGCCGTGCGGGCATGGGCCACGAGCGGGTCCGCCTACTCGGCGCCCATCCGGGACCCGCACCTGACCACCCTCGGCCTGGCGCTGGAGGCTTCCCTGAGCACCCGCGCCTACACCAGGGCCGCCGGCCTGGCTCTTGACCTGGTGGAGGCGGGCGGCGGGGCCGACGCCGGGACGCCGGTGCGGGCCGCCCTGTCGTGGGCCGCCCTGTCGTGGGGCGCCGAGGCCGGGGTCCTCAAGGCCCGTACGTACCCCCGGAACATCGCCCAGGTGTGGCTGCTGCGGATCGCGGCCGCTGTGGGAGACCGCTCGCCCGGCGATGCCGCGGCCGTACTGCACGAGGTGACCTCCGACGGCCTCGGCGACATGGGCGACGGCTGGGCCCAGGCCGTCGCCGCGCTGCTGGCGCCCTTGGTCCCCCACCTCGCGCGGGAGGAGTTCCGCCCCGTCCTGGACGCCGCGGACGGCGAACTGCTGGGCCATCTCGCGGCGTTCCTCCTGGAAGACGCCGGACCCGGGGACGCGTTGGAACCCGCCCTGCGCATCCGCGAAGCCGTCGCCCGGGCCCGCGCGCTCACCGCGATCCTCCACCAGGAGGCGTTGTATGCGCTGACAGCCACCGGCTCCGGCCCCTTCGCATCGCTCGACCGGCCGGGGACCCGGATCGCGGCCCGCCACTGCCCGGCGCCGGACGACCAGGGCGCCTGGCGAACACTGCTGTACGCGCCGGACGTCGCCGAGTCCGTTCTGCTGGTGTACGCCGCCCAAGGCGAACTGGACACCCAACTCCCCGTACTCGACGCCCTGATGGGGCGCGGCGCCGGAACCTTCGCCGACAGCAGCATCCTGCTGGCCCGGACCGTACAGACCGCACGACTCGGACCCGCCGGCATAGTCCGAACGCGCGCCGCGGGCGAAGGGGCCCTGGCCGAGCACCCCCACGACCTGCGGATCCTGCTGCACCACACCACGACCATGACCCACGTCGGTGACCCCACCGCCCCCCGGCTACTCGACGCCCTCGTCGCGGCGACCCCCACCACGGACGGCCAATTCCCGCACGCCGGGCACGTCGTTCCCTTCCACGGACTGTGCTCGTCGGGCTGCGGATGGCCCTCGTACGCGTCCTGGCCGCTGCCGGGCAGAGCGAACGGGCGCCGCAGCGTGCCGACCGGCGACCGCCGGGCGCTCAAGGACCCTGCGCGAAGCCGCGCGGAAGGGTGCGGGAAATCCTAGCGCCGCATCCTGGACAACGGCGGACTCGGAGCCCCCTTCCTTTTCACCAGTCACTCCCCTCGGGAGCGGAAGGCGTCGGGCCGCCACCAGGGCACGTTCACCTGTACGCCGACAGCGCCCGCAACGGTGCTGTGTGTCGTCCCGGCGGGGGCCGGTTCCGGATGCGGGCTGACATGCTGTGGCCATGGCAGACGAGACACATGACGAGCAGGACATCGTGGTCGTGACCGGGTCGGGGGAGTACGACCTGGACACCCTGGACGCAATCTCCGGCGAGCTCTCCGCCGCGGCGGCGGCCCACCGCATGGTCGTCCTGGACGCGTCCGCCATCACGTTCGCCGATTCCTCGTTCCTGAACCTCCTGATCCGCACCCACCACGCCACACGGCTGAGGATCGCCGCTCCTCAGGGCCAGCTCGCGCGGCTCTTCGAAATGACCGGAGCGGACCGGGTGCTGGACCTGCGCCCCAGCGTCGAGGACGCCCTCAGGACCTGATGTTCACGACACCGCACCCCCGCCCGGAAACCGTGCGGGGATGCGCAGTTCCTGATGTACGTCGTCAAGGCGGCCGGGGCGCCTCCAAGCGGGCGACACCTGGCAGGGTGGCTGCCGCGACGGGTGATGAAGCGCTGGTCGGGAGGGGGCCGGCGAGAGTCCGCGTCCGTGCGGTTACTGCGGTCACCTCGCCTTCGCGTCCTCACCGGCCAGGAAGGGACGCAGCAGTGAGAGCAGGGCGCGCGGGCGGTGCAGCGGGATGATGTGGCCGCAGTCTTCGATGAGGTGTCCGGTGAGATCGTCGGTGACCGGGCGGAGCTGGCGTTCCAGCGCAGCACCGACGGGCTGGGCGCCCAACGCCATCGTCGGCACCGTCAGGCGGGCAGTGGCGACCGCCTGCTCGATCTGTACCGCGCTCTGGGGCAGCGCCCGGTAGTACGAGAACGCGCGGTTCAACGCCTGGCGGCCGGTATACGCGCGGACGAAGGCGTCCCGGAGAGCGGGGCGCACCCCGTCGCCGAGCGTCCCGGCGCGCAGAAACCAGTCGACGTAGGCGGCCTCGTGACCCTCCAGCACGGTCTCGGCAAGGCCGGGCGCGGCGGAATGGAAGCCGAACCACCACGGTGGCCCGTCGGCGAGGAAGTCCTCGGCGCCGGGCAGCCTGCCCAGAACGGACTCCATGACGACCAGGCGCCGGACGAGGCCGGGGCGACGCAGGGCGAGGAGGAAGGCCGGCGCCGTACCCGCGTCGATGCCCACCACCGCGGCCGAGGACACGCCGAGCGCGGTCAGAAGCGCCGCGGCGTCCTCGGCCAGGGTGCCCGCGTCGTACCCGGAGGCGGCCCGGCCGCTCGCCCCGAACCCGCGCAGGTCCGGCGCTATGACGCGGTAGCGGCCCGACAGGCCGGCCATGACGTCCGTCCACACCTCCCAGGTGTGCGGGAAGCCGTGCAGCAGCAGGACGGCCGGGCCTGATCCGGCGAGAGCGACGTTCAGTTCGACACCGTTGACGGGGACGCGTCGCAGCTCAGGCATGGAGGGGCTCCAGGTGTGGTGAGGAATGGTGACCACGTCACGCTAGGGAACTACCCTGGCTCCTCCAAGACGGCACTTTCCCTTCAGGTGGTGAGCCCCGAGTGACCACATCGAGGACCGGCGAACCCGGTCGGCGGCCCGGTGGGCGGGGTGATCTGCTGGATCCGCTCTGCCCGACCCGCCAGTTGCTCGACCGTATCGGCACCAAATGGACGTCGATGGCGATCAAGGTGCTGGCCCAGGAGGCTCCTGACGAGCTCCGTTTCGCGGAACTGCGGCGCCGTATCCCCGGCATCTCACAGAAGATGCTGTCCGTCACCCTGCAGAGCCTGGTCCGCGACGGCCTGGTCACGCGCCGCGTGGAACCCATCGTGCCGCCCGCCGTCCACTACCGGCTCACCGAGCTCGGCCTGTCCCTCGAAAGACCGCTCTCCGCCCTGCGGGTCTGGGCCGAGACACACATGCCGGAGATCAACCGCAGCAACCGGCTTGCCGATGAGTCGCTACCGGGCTGACCAGGGATGGGGCAGCGCGGCCGGAGCCTGCTGTGACCCCGCGGAGGTCCACCAGGCCATCCCGTACGGCGACGGCACGGACCACGCCACCCACAAGGAGCAGGGCAGCGTGATCGGCCGCTGCATCATCTGGCGAGGCCGCCACGCCGACGACAGCGCCTGCACGCCGTCGTCGACAGGGCAGACGTGGCCTGATACGGCACTGGCGAGCGTGTGGACAGTGGCCGCGTCGATGTTCGGGTTCGCGTCCCAGGCGCGGCGGGCCGTGCCGGGCGCGGGGGAGTTGCCCGCGGCTTACTGGTCGGCGCTGGGCACGGCGAGAGGGTCGCCCGGGGCCTTCTTCTTGGCCGCTTCCATCTGTTCGCCCAGCTCGGTGAGGCGGTTGCGGCCCATGGCCTTGCGGACGTCGGGGAACCACTCCTTCTCTTCTTCCTCGACGTGGTGGCGCACGTTTTCGATGAGGACGGTCATCTTGGCGTCGAACCGCTCGTCGCTGGGGTCGAGGCCCTTGAGTTCGGAGAGCATCCACAGCACGACGTGGTGCTCTTCGATGCTCTCCAGGACGTGGTCCTTGGCCTCCGGGTCGGCCTCGCGGGCGGCCGGGTAGAAGATCGTTTCCTCGATCCAGGTATGGGTGGTGAGTTCCTCGATGACCTGGTCGGCGATCTTCCGCTTCTCGGCGTGGGCGTTGTCGCCGGCCTTCTCGAACTGCTTGAACAGCTTCTCCACCGTCTTGTGGTCTTCCTTGAGCAACACGATGCCGTCCACCAGAGGCCTCCATAGATCGCGCTTTCGGGGGCGTGGGCTGCCCGGGAGCCGTGTACCCGGAGGCGGCACGCGTACGCGACGCCCATGGCACGGATGCCCCGGAAGGAGGAACGCCACTGGGCCGTACGCCGCCCCGGAGCGGTCCGGCCAAGACCGACGGGTGACCCGAGGCCTTGGAACAGCCCAGGGAGCGGCGCGGGTGGCTGCCCCGGCCCCCGGCCAAGGCCTGCCGCGCCCCCGAGCCCACTTTCGAATTCTGCCGACGGAGAACGCCGAGGCGCACCCGCCTGCGCGTATGGCTGAGACGTATTGTCGTCGCCATGGCACATACGGCTCTCATCGTGATCGACATGCTGAACCCGTATGACCACCAGGACGCGGACCGCCTCGTCCCGTCCGTCCGCAAGATCCTCCCGGCTCTGCGTGAACTCCTGGACCGGGCCCGGGCCAGTACCTCACCGGTGATCTACGTGAACGACAACTTCGGCGACTGGCGCTCCCACCACGGCGAGATCCTGCAAACCGCCCTGTCGGGCCGGCATCCGGACCTGGTGGCGCCCATCGCCCCCGACGGGGAGTCGCTCTTCGTCGTCAAGGCACGGCATTCGGCGTTCTTCGAGACACCGCTGGCCTACCTGCTCGGTCAGCTCGCCGCGGAGCGGATCGTATTGTGCGGGCAGGTGACCGAGCAGTGTGTGCTGTATTCGGCACTGGACGCCCACATCCGCCACTACGACGTCACGATCGCTTCCGATGCGGTCGCCCACATCGACGAGGGACTGGCCGAAGCGGCCCTGGAGATGATGCGACGCAACATGTCGGCCGCCACCTGCCCAGTCGGCGACATCTCCTTCGACGACGCCACACCCGAACGATGAAAGAACACGTGCGCCCGGGCCGCGCCGCGAGAGGCCGTCACCACGAGCGGGCCGCCGGCATCCCGGGAGGCGAGAGACCGACTCGAGAAACCCCGTGTGCCCGCCCCGGTGCCCCCCTCAGGTGCCCCATGCAGCCATGAAGCTGAAGATCATCCACGGGACACGCATATGAACGGTTCATCGTGGGCAAACGGGCCCTGCAAGTCATCCGATCAGGGAGGAATGCAGGATGTCCCACGCTGCCGCAACCGCCAACCCCACCCGCAGTGCGACCAGTCCCGCTTGCGGACCCGCGGCCGACCAGGCCGCACAGCCCCTCCCGCAGATCGATGACGCCCGTAACGTGGCGCCTTCGGACGCACGCGAACTCTCCCGGGTCTTCCTGGACCGGCTGCGCAGCCTGGACGAAGGCACGCGGGAGTACCAGTACACGCGTAACACCCTCATCGAGATGAACATCTCCCTGGTGAACTTCGCGGCCCGGCGCTTCAGGGCGCGCGCGAGCTCCTCCGGAATCGACCTGGAGGACCTCCTCCAGGTCGGCACCATCGGCCTGATCAAGGCGATCGACCGCTTCGACCCCGACCGCGAGGTCGAGTTCTCCACTCTCGCCCTCCCCTACATCACCGGCGAGATGAAGCGGTACTTCCGCGACACGACCTGGGCCGTCCACGTCCCGCGCCGCCTACAGGAACTTCGCATCGAACTCGCCAAGAGCCAAGAGGACCTGAACGACATCTTCGGCCGCGCCCCGACGGTCAAGGAACTCGCCGAGCACCTCGAACTCTCCGAGGAACAGGTCATCGAGGGCCTGGTCGCCGCCAACGGCTACACCAGCGGCTCCCTCGAGGAGCCCGCCTCCCGAGGCAGCCGCCCCGACGCGCAGCCCCGCTCCCTCGCGGATTCGGTCGGGGACGTCGACCCGGAAATGGAACTCTTCGAGGACTTCCACACCCTCGCCCCGCTCCTGAAGGACCTGGCCCCCCGCGACCGCCGCATCCTGCAGATGCGCTTCGGCCAGGAGATGACGCAGTCGGAGATGGGCGCGGAGCTCGGCATCTCCCAGATGCAGGTCTCCCGCCTCCTGACCCGCATCCTCACGCAGCTCCGCGCCGGAATGCTCGCCGCCTGACCCCTCGAAGATCGAGGAGCCGGGTCAGGGACAAGCTGGCGGGGCCCGCCGTTCACCCATCCCGGCGAGGGTCGATTACCTCTCCGACACGCCAGCGGAAATCTATGCTGGCTGGAGTAGACATTGGGCGGTGGTGTGGTTATGGTTTCTCTCGTAGCCCAGCGAGAACGAAGGGCCTGGCAGAGATGAACTGCCGGGCAGCAGTCTGTAGTTGCAGTACGCAGTACGCAGTACGCAGTGCGCAGTGCGCAGGACGGTGCGGTTGTGGAGTGTCGAAGCCAGAGTGGTTGCAGGACGGCGACGGGACTGGCGACCGGACCGGGTGGCCCGCAGTCATCAGGGGCTGCCGACAGTGGTTGACGCAGTGAGCAGTACCCAGCAGTGAAATGGGCTGTACCTCGGTGAAGGCGTCGGCTGCGGGCGCGCGCACCGGGAGGTCCGGCAGTGGGGTTCTAAGCCAGAGCAGATGCGGGATGGGCGACGGGGCTGGCTGCCGGAGAGCGGCGCTTGGGCAGGCCGCATGCAGTACGCAGTTCCGTTTGGTGAGTAAGTGTTCAATCCAGAGGGATGAACGGAGGGACCACGCGCCATCAGGATCGCCCGGGCGAACAGAGCCAAGGCCCGGGTACCGCAGGACATCGATAGTGAGGTGGTCTCCGGTCACGCATCCGCGATCCCCGCACACCCCGTCGTCGTCGAGCCGGGTGGGCGGAAAGAGAGGGCCGGCGCAGTATCAGGGCCGGCAGATGGTGTAGCAGTTCCTTCGGGGCCCCGGTGCAGCACTCGCACCGGGGCCCCTCCACGCGTTTCACAGAGAGGTGCGATGACAGCAGAGGACTCCTTCGGGCGTCTCGAGGACGACGACTACCCCGCCTACACGATGGGCCGGGCCGCCGACATGCTCGGCACCACCCAGAACTTCCTGCGCGCCCTGGGCACGCACCGCCTCATCACCCCACTGCGCTCCCCGGGCGGACATCGCCGCTACTCCCGCTACCAGCTCCGCATCGCCGCCCGCGCCCGCGAACTCGTGGACCAGGGCACCCCGATCGAGGCCGCCTGCCGCATCGTCATCCTCGAAGACCAACTCGAAGAAGCCCAGCGCCTCAACGCCGACTACCGCCGCGGCGCCGGATCCCCGCACCCGGGGACAGCGGCCTGAACGGACCGGGATCCGCACTTCCTCCTCGAATCCGCGGCCGGTCGCGGACATTGCGCACGTACTCGCGGTCTCCGTTGCTGCGCTTTCGGTCGAACGTGCTGTGGCCATTGGTGCACAAGTCGATGCTGCCAGGTGAGCGGGCCTACGGTGCCGTTGGCTGCCCTGCGTTGACCCCCAGGGGTGAGGGCTCGTGCCGCGGGGCAGGGGCCCTCACCGAAGAGCAGGTCAGGTCATCAGCCGGTGTTCAACCGGTCAGCCGCGTCCATCGCACGCCTTGCAGTCACCGCTTCCGCGGCAGCTGTCGCACTTCCACACACCGCGGTAGCCGGATCCGTCGCAGGTGGTGCACTTCCCATTGCCGTTGCATCGCTGGCACTTGTTCCACATGGTGGGTGCTCTTCTCGTTTCTGTTCGTCGGTTGGATGTCGTTGGTCGGCCCGGCGGCCCACCGCGCCTTTGGCTGCTGATCGGCCCTCAGCGGTACGTACTGGCCTTCCCCCAGCCGCTCGCGTTGTCCAGCGTGGTTGCGAAGTAGTTCCTGGGCGGGAGGGTCTGACCATCGGGCAGGTGCTTGCTGCTGAGGGCGGGGCTGTACTTGCGGAAGATCGCGATCGACTTCGTGAGGCAGTTGTTGAAGCCGATGTCGTAGCCGTTGTCCTTCATGTTGCGGAAGGTGCGCTGCGCGGCCCCGAGGTCGCCGCCGGCCGTGTTGATGCACCGGTAGGCGTCGTAGTAGCCCGCCCTGTGGTGGCCGTCCGGCTTGATGCTCTTGTGGAGGTCGTCCCAGGTGCCGCCTTTGATCCAGCTGCCGTTGTTCTGGCCCGCCGGGATGTGCAGCTTGCCCCCCTCGGTCGCGCCCCAGATCCAGTGGTTGGTGTTCTTCGGGTCGCGGATCGCCCAGGCGACGTGTCCGTACGTCCGGCCGAGGATCGGGGCGCCCTCCTTGTCCAGGAAGAGGCACACCTGGCCGCCCGTGGCGGCCCCTGCCGTACCAGGGGCGGCCATCGGTGCCACGGTCGCCGACACCACGGCCGCGAGGAGGGTCAGGAGTGTGGGATGCTTTCGGGTCGTCGATCGGTTCATGGGCAGGACTCCGTTTCTGCACAGGTGAGTTGAGGGCGGATCGGCTCGGTGCCGTCCGCCGCGTTCCACTCTCCTGAACGCCGGAAGCTCGCTCCAGATCCATCGTCCGGCAGGCGCTTGCAGTGCCAGGAGCGCACTGTCTGACCTGCCGTTTCACTAGCGCAGTGCAATCTTTGGCAGGAGGAGCAGCGGTGGGGGAGCAGGAAGAGAACTTCGAAGGGCTGGCGTACGCACTCGTCCAGGCATTGGACGAGTGGAGCGACTGCCTGCAGGAGGTGATGGCGGGGCCAGGGCCTTCCCGGCCGGGGCTCATCGCCCGGCTGCGGGGCGCGGACCCGAAGATCGACAGCCCTCTTCTGGGGCATTGGCTGCTCGGCCGTGATCAGTTGCTCGGCGAGAACAAGAGGTCCGGCCGCGTACCGACCGTCCAGGACACCGCCCGGATCGTGGAGGCCTTCCGGCCCGAATCCGCCTCTCAGCGCCAGCGGCTGATGGCGGTCGCCGGGCGGATCGAGTTCCACCGGACGCAGCTGCAGACGATCAAGGGGCACCAGTGGCGTAGCGCGGTGGTCAGCGCCCTCAGGGCCCCGGAGCAGCCTGGCTCGCCGGACCCGGCCGCCGCCTCGCAGGTTCACCCGGAATCCGCAGACTGGCCGCCACTTCTCCCTGGCGATACGTCGGCGCAGGCACCGGCGGCGGGACTCGGCCAGGTTTTCCCTGAAGAAGACAGCGAGCGGCCCGCAGTCGGCCCGACTGCCCCGCTGCCGATCGCAGCCCCTCCTGCCCCTGCGGCATCCGGCTCATGGAAGCTGCCTGCCGTCGCCGTCGCCGTCGCGGCCGTGAGCTTGATCGTCGTGGGCATCGCCGTGAAGGGGTGGTCAGCGTCAAGCGAACAGGGTGGTCAGGCCAGGCCCTCCTCCAGCACTGCGGTATCAGACGCAGGAACAACTGCTGCCCAGCCCCGGGACGCGTTGGGGGGAGACAGCCGCTGTTCTCCTCCCAGAAGCGGTCCGTCCGGAGTTCAGCTGCGCGCCTGCGCGAAGGTGGAGCACGACAAGGTGGCTTTCGCCCTCAAGGTCGACAATCCCACGGCCTCCGCCGCCGACGTCACGGTCAAGGTGGGGGGCTCCTGGGCAGGAGCGGCCCACGACTGCAATCCGGGCCCTGGCACCACCCACATCACCGTCGAGTCGGGCACCACTTTCACCACGGAACCGGCCCACTGCGAGATCGCACGCCAGAGCGCCCCACTGGCCTATCAGGCGGAGGCGTACATCGCGGCAGGCGACGGGCAGGAGTGGATCGGCCATGTTTTCTCACCCCGCGCCAACGTCTACGCGGACCGGGGAACCTTGTGGCGGTGCGGCGGCGACGTACCCTGCTGAGGCCTACTGGACCACCGCCCTGGCCGCCGTCGGCATCGGCTGATAGGGGCGGTGCATTGACCGGGAGACCAGGGGCTGTCGATCGTTGCCGTTTAACTTTCGGTCGTGAGTTGGCCGGCTTCCTTGTGCTCCGATTCAGGGCGCGGTTGGATGTGGCCGATGCAGGATCCGGGCACCCGGTCGGGCTCCCAGGTGACTTCGAGGGCAGTCCCGTGGAACTCGCGTCCGAGTTCCCTCAGCATCGCGGCGGCGCCCTCCTTGGCCTGCTCCGCGGTAGCCGTGACGGGCACCCTGGTCATCCCGCAAATGATCGTGCCGTCCACGGTGGTGGTGCTGTGGCGCCAGCCACTCGGTGTTGCCAGCAGGACGATGTCCTTCGGCATGCCCTAGGGCCTGTGTGATGTCGTGATCAACTACTGGGTTCTGGCCTGTTTGAGGGGTGGGATCCGGTAGGACTGGGGTCGTGACGCGTAGGCAACTCACCCATGTTCAGTGGAAGTTCATCGAGCCGTATCTGCCGATCGGTAGGTACGGTCCGTATCCGGCGCGGTTGCGGGAGCAGTTCGAGGGTGTGATCTGGCGGTTCCGCTCCAGTGGCCAGTGGCGGGAGATGCCCGCCGAGTTCGGCCCCTGGGCCACCGTCTACGGACGCTTCCGCGTGTGGCGGGACGCCGGTGTGTTCACGGCCCTGCTGGAAGGCCTGATCGCGGAGGGGGCCCGGGTGGGCAGGACGGACTTGTCGCTGGTCAGCGTGGACTCCACCACGGTCCGTGCCCACCAAGACGCCGCCGGGATGCGGGTCGGCAAGCACCTGATGAAGGCTCTGGAAGAAGCCGTGCAGGAGCAGGAGACAGCCCGGCAAAAGGGGGCGGCGCGGAGGAACAGAACGGACAGGACGAACGCCGGCGCATCCGGCGCAGACACAGGCTCCGCCTGAAGGAAGCCCTGCTCGGCAGGTCCCGGGGCGGACTCACGAGCAAGATTCACCTCGCCGCGGACCGCCGGTGTCGTCCGCTCGCGCTGGTCCTGACTGTCGGGCAAGCCGGGGACAGCCCGCAGTTCATCCCCGTACTCGCGAAGGTCAGAGTCCGCCTGCCGGTCGGCCGTCCCGGCACAACGCTCGGCGCGGTCGCCGCGGATAAGGCGTACTCGTCCCGTGGCAACCGCGCCTACCTGCGCAGACGCGGAATCAAGGCCGTCATCCCGGAGAAACGGGACCAGGCAGCCAACCGCAAGAAGAAGGGCGCACGAGGTGGTCGGCCCGTCGTCCACGATGCCGACCTCTACAAGGAACGGAATACCGTCGAGCGCCTGATCAACAAGCTGAAAGCCTGGCGAGGGATCGCCACCCGCTACGACAAGTCCCCGGACAGCTACCTCGCCGGCCTCCACCTCCGCGCCGCCATGATCTGGATCGACGACCTCCTGAAAGCCGCCGACTGATCACGACATCACACAGGCCCTAGGTGTGCGACTGCCGCAGCTTGATTACAGCGGGGTCTGGGTCTTCTGCTTGAGGCGTTCGTAGGGTGTCTGGCCGCCGAGGGCGCCGTGGGGGCGGTGGTAGTTGTAGTGGTCCTCCCACTCGCGGAGCTTGTCGTTGAAGACGCCGGTGTCGTCTGTGTAACCGCCGTCCAGCAGTTTTATACCTAGGCCACAGCCAATGGTTTGACATCGCCGCCCGCATATGAGGGGAGTGCCGACCGGGAAGGTCCCCTACGACTCCGAGGATGTTCAGGCGCCGCTTCGGGCGGTGCTCGCTGCCGCAGGGCCGGGGGCGTGTCCCGATGGGGGCCTTCGCGCCAGGCACCATCACAGTCTTGACCGCCCCAGGCCCGGCGGCGGCCACCGGTTCCCGAGGCGATCAGGAGACAGGCGACCTCGACCGGCATCGCGCAGTCCACCACCCCATGTCACCCCCGGCCGACGCCGGGGACGTCCTGCTCGGCGTGGACACGCACAAGGACAGTCACGCCGCAGCTGTCATCACCGTGTTCGGCTCCGCCCTGGACGGCCGCTGCTTTCCCGCGAGTGCCGATGGCTCTCGGCGACTCCTCGACTGGGTACGGTCACTTGGCGTGCTGCGGCGGGCCGGGGTCGAGTGCACCGGCTCATACGGATCTGCCTTGACCCGTCACCTGCGTGCCGAGGGCAGCATCGAAGCGACCGAGGGCGACCGAGGTCAATCAGCCCGGCACAACGGCCCGACGCTGTCACGGCAAGACCGGCGCCATCGACGCCGAGGCCGCCGCCCGCGCCGTGCTGACCGGATGCTGCCTGTCGACGGCGTCCGTCACATGCTGCCAGCTGTCCAGGTCTGCGATCCGCGCCTCCAACGCGGGGCGCATGTCCGTTGCGCTGGAGGTGCCAAGGGCCAGGCGGAGCGGAGGGTTGGGGCTGTCGACCGCAGTCCGGATGCCTTCGGCGATCCGCGCCGCGGCCGAGAACGCGGACGCCGGCATCTGCCCGATGCTCTTGTGGACCTCGCGGACGGTCTGGTCGTAGTCGGCCAGGCCGGCTGCGACATCGAGGTTGGCGAGGAAGGGGGTCGCGGTCATTCCGGGCTGGATGATCGTGACCTTGATGCCGAGCGGTGCGACCTCGGCCGTGAGCGCGTCCGACAGCCCCTCGACCGCGTACTTGGTGGCGGCCAGCAGTCCCACGCCGGGATGGGCGGACTGCCCGTAGACCGACGAGCCCTGGAGGATGTGCCCGGATCGCTGGGCGCGGAGCACCGGCAGCGTTGCGCGGAGCACGTTGAGCACTCCGAAGACATTGGTGTCGAACACGGCGCGGACTTGCGTGTCGGAGGCTTCCTCAACGGCTCCGAACAGCCCGTATCCCGCGTTGTTGGCCAGGACGTCGATACGGCCGAACCGTGCGAGCGTGCCGTCCACCGCGTCCCGAACGGCTCGCTCGTCACGGACGTCCGCCTGGATGAGAAGCAGGCGCTCACCGTGGGCTTGCGCCAGTTCGTCCAGGGAGGAGGTGTCGCGGGCGAGGGCCGAGACGGTGTCGCCGCTCTCCAGTGCCTGGAGCGTCAGTTCGCGGCCGATGCCGGATGTTGCCCCGGTGATCAGCCATGTGCGGTGGTGGGTCTGGTGGTTGGGTGTCTCGTTCATGTTGCGACCGTAAGTTGTTAGATCGCAACTCGTCAACCTCGATCGGGTGGAAGGTTGCCTACTAGCTGGATTAGGGCCCATCGCTCTGATGTAGGCTGGGAGGATGATCGCTGCGGCAGCCGGATACCCGAAACCCAGTCCACGCACCGTCACGCCGATGGTGGAGACCGTTCTCGCGTTCGTGAACACGCGTGCGGACGGATCGGGCCGCCGCGAGTTGTTCGGGGACGGGGACTCGTTTGCGGCGTGGCTGGCGGGGCGCGACGAGTTCGGTGGCGAAACCGTGGTGACCGACGCCGACGCCGCGGTCGCGCGCGAGCTGCGTGACGCTCTGGTGGCCGTGCTGCTCGCGCACTCGGGCGATGAGGAAAGTCTCGGTGAGCCGCTGCTGCGTGCCGAGCGGCACCTGCGACGTGTGGGTTCGCTCTACCCGCTGGCCACGGTGGTCACGGCCGGTGGTGTAGAGCTGGCCTCGCCGCAGGCGGGGGTGCCGCGCGTGTTCGGAACCGTACTGGCCGCGGTGACGATGTTCGCGCAGAGCAGCGACTGGGGGCGCATCAAGGCGTGCCGGAACCCCCCATGTCATTTCGGTTTCTTCGACCGCACCCGCAATGGGGGAGGGCTGTACTGCAGTACCGGCTGCGGCTCTCAGGTGTCCATGCGCAAACACCGCCAGCGGCAGCGCCAAGGCAGTGGTGCGCCGTCCGAGGCGTGAGACCGCCCTTCCAGAGAAGAAGGGTGAGCATCCTTACCGGCCAGCACAAGCGCAAGAACCAGAAGCATGCAATGAGCCCACCCGCGATGTGATGGCCCGGTCTGGCTGCTGTGATCGGGGACTCAGCCGTCCGTGGGCGGCGCGTCGTGGTAGGGGTTGAGCGGTTGGTCGACAGGCTTCAGGGCATCGATCTCCATGGTCGGGACGGGGTTCTCGGCAATGACTTCGTCGCCCCGCCACACGCCCGTGACCTCGACCCAGGTGTCGTTGTCAGGTGCCTCCGCGCCGTGCATCTCCACCCGCAGGGTCCGCGCGTCGGCCGCGCAGCAGCTGAGCTTCAAGCGGTTGAGGTACCAGGTGTCCGGGCTCTTGCCTGCGGAGACGAATCCGAGCAACCGGACCTTGCGGCCGCGCAGGGTGTTCGGCCCGTGCACGGAGCGTCCGATGAACTCCTCCAGGGCCAGGGGTGTGATCGGAGCGTCCGGCAACAGGTCCTTGTAGGCGCTGTGCTCCACCCTGGCCGCGGCCCCGTCCCGCGAGGCCGTGTACGAGCCGAGCGCCGGCGGGGCGACGAACATCAAGGTGAGGGCGGGCACGGCGAGGAGCCAGGCGATGTGCGTGGCACCCCCGTGTCCGTGCCCGTGGTCGTGCCCGTGGTCGTGTCCGTGTCCGTGCCCGTGCCCGTGCCCGTGGTCGTCGCGCCCCTCTGTGTATTCGTCCGGCGGCTGCCGCAGGCGGCGCACCAGCTCGGCTGCGAGCCCCGCGAGGCCCAGGGCGACCAGCAGGACTCCGGAAGCGATGAGGTACGGCCGCAGCCCTTCCTTCACGTACCGGAGGTACACGTCGCTGCGCACCGTGGTGTGCAGCAGGCCGGTGCCGGTCAGCACCAGCAGGACGGGCTGGCCGAGTCCGCTCAGCAGGCGCGTGTCCGCCGCGTCGGCGGGGGGTCGTCCGGTCACAGGAATACGCCTCCCACGACGACGCAGCACAGGATCGCCACCACGAACGTACCGGCGCAGAACCGCACCGCGAACGCCCGCCCGAAGGCCCCCGACTGCAGGGCGATCAGCTTCATGTCGACCATCGGGCCCACCACCATGAAGGCGAGGCGGGCAGTGGGCGAGAAGCCGGCGAACGAGGACGCGACGAACGCGTCCGCCTCCGAGCACACCGACAGGAGGACCGCGAGCCCCGCCGCCACGAGGATGCCCAGCCATGGAGAACCGGAGAAGGCTTCCAGGACGGACGGCGGTACGAGGACGTTGAAGGTCGCAGCGGCCATGGCGCCGACCACCAGGAACCCGCCCGCCTGCAGGAAATCGTGCTCCAGCCCGCGCCGGAAGGCCTCCAGCCGGCCCGTGCCGGGTGCGTGCTCCGCGTGCCCGGCGGGCAGCCGCAGCCACTCCTCGCGCCCCCACCGGATCCACAGCCAGCCCATGACGACCGAGGTGACGAGCGAGGCACCGAACCGAGCGGCCACCATCTCCGGCTTGCCGGGGAACGCGATCGCCGTCGAGACGAGCACCACCGGGTTGACGGCGGGCGCGGCGAGCAGGAACGTCAGGGCCGCCGCGGGAGCCACGCCCCGGCGCATCAGACTGCCCGCGACCGGCACAGAGGCGCACTCGCACCCCGGCAGCACCATTCCGGCGGCACCGGCCACCGGCACGGCGAGGACGGGGTTGCGGGGCAGGACCTTGGAGAAGACCCGGGTGGGGATGAACGCACCGATGGCCGCCGAGACGACGGTGCCGAGAAGCAGGAACGGTACGCCCTGCATGACGATGGCCACCAGCAGCGTGCGCCATGCCCCCAATGCCGCGAGCCCGAACAGCCGCTCCAGCCACGGTCCGGCGAGCACTGCGACCACCACGGCCGCGACCAGGGTGGCGGTGACCGTGCCGGGCCTCGCCCGGCGCCGCTGCTCTGAGTCGACCCCGTCGCCCCGCGGGTCGAAAGGACGTGGAGGTGGTGCCATCGCCGCACCCGCCGAGCCCTCGACCACGCTGCGCCCCTCGCTCTTCATCCGGCGCGACGCGCCGGTACGCGCTCAGCCCGCCCGGAGGAGGCCCCGGCGCGAGCGAGCACACACTAGCCGACGACAATCCCGTCCGCGCAGACGCTTGGATTCCTCGAATCGTGGCGACCCAGAGGTGCGACACCGATCCGCACGACGTCACTTCCCGGCAGCTTCGGGAGAACAGGGCCAGGTCGCGGACAGCTGAAGCACGGCAGGGGGCCGGGGCTGATTCCCCTGGCCGCCTGACTTCCGGGGGCCCCGCCCCCGGTCCGCCCGGATGCCGTCAGCGACTGGCGTACGGCAGCAGAGCCATCTCGCGCGCGTTCTTGATCGCTGTGGCGAGGGCCCGCTGCTGCTGGGCAGTCACGCGGGTGACGCGCCGGCTACGGATCTTCCCGCGGTCGGAGAGGAACCTCCTCAGTAGGTCGGTGTCCTTGTAGTCGATGTAGGTGATCCTGGCCGCGTCGAGCGGGTTGGGCCGGGACTTCACAGGCTTACGGAGGAGGGGTCGTCGGGTCATGGCGGGTTTCTCCTTGCATGAACGTTTCGTTTCGCAGCCTCACCAGGCCGCGCGCGGGTTGGACGGGGTGTCAGCCGGCGTCGAGGAGGGAGTCGAACGCGGCGGGCAGGTGCTTCCAGGCGTCGCGGCCCGCGGTGTACTCCGCGTCCGTCAGCAGGCAGGAGTCGAGAAGCCCCTCCAGCCCGTCCCGGTCCAGGCCGGGAGAGGTGAACACGAGGTGCTGGCAGCAGTCGCCGTGGTCGGGGTGCCAGTCGAGGGCGGCTGCCGCCCGCCGCATGGGAGGGACCATGTCCCAGGCCGCGTCGGGCAAGGACGCCAGCCACGGCCCGGCGCTCTCCACGCACAGCGCTCCGCCCGCCGCGTCCCAGGCGAGCAGTGTGTCGGGCCGGTCGGCGAGCCAGAACCGGCCGCGACTGCGGGCGGCGGCGCAGCACAGGTCCTCGAGTGCCTGGTAGAGGCGTTCGGGATGGAACGGCCGGCTGCGGTGCCAGACGAGCGTGGCCACGCCCGCCTCGTCCGCCTCCTGGGGCAGGAGCGCGCAGGCGGGATGCTGGGCAGCGGCAGCCGCCTCCACGTCGAAGCCGGCAAACGCCACCTGGGAGAGGTCACCCGAACCGGTTTGGACGCGAAGGGCGGTGGGATGCAGCTGGGCGAGGAGAGCGTGGTCCTCGTCGTCGGCCTCGTCGCTGTCGACGAGAGCGAGGACGGGCGCGTACTCCAGTTGGCGGGCCCAGGTGTCGCCGACGGTCCGCTGGTCGGTGGGAGCGGCGGCGAGGCCGACTTCGGCCAGGTCGTCGCCGTTGGCGAGGCAGGGCAGTACGAGCGCGGGATCCACAGCGGTGATCACGTTCGTCAGGATCAGCCGCTCGCCGGCATGCGCGGCGACCACCTCGGCCATGGCCTTCGGTTCGACCGAGTCCCACAGCTCGACCACGGCGAGACGGGTCAGGCCACTCCCGGCCAGCCGCACCAGTTCCGGGACGAGGTCCTCGCGCAGTGCGCAGCACGCACAGTCGTTGACCAATGGTGTGTCATCGCGCGAGATGTCGCCGGATGCGTCGCGGACGAGACGGCGGACGGTGCCGTCGACGGCACCGGCAAGGTCGTGATGGAGCGCCACGCTGCCTGGTACGGAGTGCAGGAGACGGTCGACCACCTGCCTGCGGGCGTCGGCGTGGATACCGGCGACGATCACGACGGGCAGCTTGCGTCCTTCCTCCATCACCGCGCTCCGTAGCGGCGCTCGAAGCGTTCGACGCGGCCGGCGGTGTCGAGCACACGGGCGGTGCCCGTGTAGAAGGGGTGGCTGGCGGAGGAGATCTCCACGTCGACGACCGGGTAGGTGTTGCCGTCCTCCCAGTCGACGGTCTTGTCACTGGTGATCGTGGAGCGGGTCAGGAAAGCGGTGCCGGAGGCCGAGTCGCGGAAGACGACGGGCCCGTAGGCGGGGTGGATGCCGGGCTTCATGGCAGGAACCTTTCGACGGTCTGGCGGGGTTGCGGGGTCAGCGCTCTTCACGGAAGTCGACGTGGCGGCGCACGACGGGGTCGTACTTGCGCAGCGCCAGCCGGTCGGGGTCGTTGCGCCGGTTCTTGCGCGTGACGTACGTGAAGCCGGTGCCCGCCGTGGAGCGGAGCTTGATGACCGGCGGATCTCGTTGCGTGCCATGAGGCTAGTATATGACACTGATTTTCATTACCAACAAGCACGCCCACCGAGAGAGGCCCCACCACCCATGTCAGCCCACTGCCAACTGACCGGCGCCAAGCCGGGATTCGGCAACACCATCTCCCACTCCCACCGGCGCACCTCGCGCCGCTTCGACCCGAACATCCAGCACAAGCGCTACTGGCTGCCCGGCGAGGGGCGCCACGTCCGCCTGACGCTGAGCGCGAAGGCGGTCAAGACAGTGGACGCGATCGGCATCGAGGCCGCAGTGGCCCGGATCCGCGCACGAGGAGGGAAGGTCTGATGGCGAAGAAGAGCAAGATCGCGCAGAACGAGAAGCGCAAGCAGATCGTCGAGCGCTACGCCGCCCGGCGGGCCGAGCTCAAGGAGGCCATCCGCCGACCGTCCTCCACCCCGGCCGAGCGGGAGGCCGCCCTCGCGGAGCTCCGCCGGCAGCCGCGCAACGCCAGCGCCACCCGCGTACGCAACCGCGACAGCGTGGACGGCCGCCCCCGCGGCTACCTGCGCAAGTTCGGACTCTCCCGGGTACGGACACGGCAGCAGGCGCACGCCGGATTCCTCCCCGGAGTGACCAAGTCGTCCTGGTAGACGCGTCCGTCCGCGTGCGGCACCCCCGGGCGGGCAGGAGAGGCTCGGAGGGCGCCGCACGCGGACGCCTGTCCGGCTTCCTCGCGCGGGAAAGACCACCGATGGTGACCTCCTCGCTCATGTCATTGACGATCACCGCGACCCGCAGGCCCCTCGCGGTTCCCCGGTGCATGCTTGAGCAGGGCTTCGTCTTGTCCTTGGTCCGTGGTCCGTGGTCCTTGGTACCGAACTCGCTGCCTACGCGCGCGAAGCGGTCGTGCTCCATCCCGAGCGGGGAGAGCCGGACTCTGGGCACAGCTCAATCGGCGGCCCGCTGCTGTGGCCGAGTGACGAGCCGTGGCCCGCGTGTTCGTTGCCTGATGAGGACAATCCTGTCGGCGTGCCGGCCACGGCCATGGTGCCGGTCGCCCAGACCTTCCGCCGCGACGCGCCGGGGCCGTGGTGGCCCGCGGGCATCGACCTCTCGCAGATCCTCTGGTGTCCCAATGGACACTGGGATCCTCCAGCCCAGCAGGCCGACGCCAGCCCCGTGATCGAGGTGCGGTGGCGCCGAGCCGCTGACGTGACACGCCAGTTGACACCTTTGCCGTCGCCCACGCACTACGACGAGACAGGGGTAGTCGTCGGCCGATGGGGAGACCTGCGTGTCTTCACCTGCCCCACCGACCACCGACACGCAATCCAGGTGGACCTGCGCTGATCTCGGGCTCATCGCCTGCACAACGACCCATCGGACAGGCTCCAGGCCGGAGTCAGGAGCGTTCGGGCGCCGGACGAGGCCTCACGGAAGGAGTCGCCGCGCACGTGGGGAGCCGGGTTCGTGTCGATCATCGGCTGGCTGAGTTCCGGGTACCGCCACTGCCTCAGCGGCTCGCTGTACCTGCCGCTGATACGGGTCCCGGTCCTGCGCGGCACCCCCGGGCTGCCGCCGTTGTCGGCCGTACCGATGAGTCTTGTGCCGATCCGCAGTCCACACCCTGGATCCACCGACAGCGGTGGGCCCGTGCCGGGACGGAAACGTTCCGGCGCGGGAGGAAGCACATGGAGGCAGTGATGGGCGTCAGCGACTCCGAACAGGGGCACACGATCCGGACCGGCGGGCAGGGGATGCGGGTGAGCGGTCCCAGGGTGCTGGTCGCCGGGGCGAGCATCGCGGGGCCCGCGCTGGCCCACTGGCTGCGTCGCCGTGGGGCCGAGGTGACCGTGGTGGAGCGGGCTCCCGAGCTGCGTCCCGGTGGGCAGGCGGTGGACGCGCGCGGCGTGGCCAAGGAGGTCATCGCGCGCATGGGGCTGGACGCGGCGGTGCGCGCGGCATGCACCGACACCGCCGGCGCGCACACCGTGGACGCGGACGGGAAGGTGCTGGAGACCTTCCGCGCCGACGACGACGGCGGCGACGGGTTCATCGCGGACATCGAGATCCTGCGCGGCGACCTGTCCCGGATGCTGTACGACGACACTCGCGACGGCGTCGAGTACGTCTTCGGCGACCGGATCGCCGAGCTGGTCCAGGACGCGGACGGGGTCGACGTGGCCTTCGCGAGCGGCGACCGGCGGCGCTTCGACCTGGTGGTCGGGGCCGACGGGCCGCACTCGGAGCTGCGGGCGATGGTCTTCGGGCCGCACGAGCGGTTCCTGCGCCACCTCGGGCACGTGCTGGCCTTCTACAGCGTGCCCAACGAGTTCGGACTGGACCGCTGGCTGCTCGAGTACCAGGAGCAGGAGTCCGGGCGCTCGGCCCTCCTGCGCCCCATCCAGGACGCCACCCGGGCGATGGCCATGTTCTACTTCGCCTCGGCCGACGTCGACGTCGACTACCGTGACGTCGCGGCCCAGAAGCGCCTGCTGCGCAAGCGGATGGCGGGCCTGGGCTGGCTGACCCCGGACATCCTCGCGCACCTGGACGACACCCCGGACTTCTACCTCGACCAGGTCGCCCAGGTCGTGATGGACCGCTGGTCGAGCGGACGGGTGGTGCTGCTCGGGGACGCGGCGTTCAGCTCGTCACCGATGTCGGGGCAGGGCACCGGGCTGGCCCTGGTCGGCGCCTACCTGTTGGCCGGAGAGCTGGCCGCCGCCGGGTGGGACCCCGCCACCGGGTTCGCCCGCTACGAGGCGCGGATGCGCTCGTTCGTCGAGGCCAACCAGGAGATCGGCCGCCTGAACGCCCGCAGCCGCGCCGTCCCCGGGCCGGACGCCGAGCCGCTCCCCGATTTCGCCGGCGCGTGGTTCACCGAGCTGGTCGGGCGCGCGATCAACGGCATCGAGCTGCCCGACTACGCGGAGGTGCCCGACTACGCGGCCCCGGCCGGAACCCCGGTCACGATCACCTCGTCAGCCAAGCCGTAGGCGTCACATGCGGCGCGCCAGGGCGTGTTCCGCGATGGCGTCGGCGTGCCGGATGAACGTGTTCCACGGGCCGGGTGTGCCGTTTCCGACCTGACGGTCCATTGCGATCGCCGTGGGCGAGGTCCCTCCCACGGCGACTGACGGAGACGGGGCGGACCTGCTCCCCTCTGTCCGCGGGTTCACCTCCCGTCGGCGCCGCAGCCGACCAGGACGTGGTACAGCGCACGGACCTGCGGTCGATGCCGGGCGGCGCCGGCGTCCCGTGGGTGCACGAGCCGCCGGCGCCGTCGGTAGCAGGGGGACGCTGCGGATCACGACCGCGGAGCGGCTTCCTCCGGGGCGAGGGAGTTGCCGCCGGCGATCCGACCGCAGTCGGACGGCGCCGTCCGGCCGGCGAAGCGGTCGCCCAGCCAGCCCAGCGCGGCGGGGGCCCAGGCCAGGGTCGCGCCCGTGTGGCTGAGCAGCTCGTACTGGTCGTACTTGACGGCGGAGCCGCCGGTGGCACAGTACTGCCGTGCGAGCGAGCGCACGTCGCCGGCGACCATCACGCCGTCGCCCGTGCCGATGCCCGGACGGTTGCTGAAGGTTCCCTCGAAGACGCCTCCGTTGCCCTGGCCGATGAAGCCGGGGACCGACGGGGTGCCGGCGGAGCCGAGGTTGAGCTTGTTCATCGCCGTCAGGAAGGCGGGGATCGAGTTGGGGTCGGCGTACTCCGGCTTCGCCATCTTCTTCCAGGTCAGACCCGGGTAGTGGCCGAGGGCGTTGATGATCGAGCCGCGCTCCAGGTCCTTGTAGACGCTCAGACCGTAGCTGTTGAGGTAGCTCTTGAGGTCGATGCCGTACGAGCGGGAGACGCCGATGACGGCCATGGGGATGACGCCGGACCACGCCAGCGAGCCGTCGACGTACTTCAGGTTGTGCGCCGGGTCCACGAGCAGGCCGCCCTCGGCGTAGCCGACCAGTCGGCGGTTCACGTCCGGCGCGTAGCTCGGCGCGAGCGCGGCAGCCCAGTTGGTGGCGATCGCGCCGCCCGAGTAGCCGAGGAGGCCGAACGACGTGGTGGAGTCCAGGCCGGTCTCGGTCGCCCTCGTCGCGGCGCGGATCGAGTCCAGGGTGTTCGTCCCGTACTCCGGTCCCGCGGCGAAGTTCGCCTGCTGTCCCTCGGTGTCCGGGATGACGAGGTTGTAGCCCTGCAGCAGCAGCGGCGCGATGAAGAGGGCCTCCACATTGGGGATGGCGCCGCCCAGGGTGACGCCGCCGGCGATCGCGCGGGAGGGACTGTCCTGCGGGTTCAGCGAATCGTAGAACGACTGGTAGGAGACCGCCTTGCTGCTGTCGCCCGTCAGACTGCGCACCACCGTGGTCACGTTGGCGGCCGGGCGGCCCTGGGCATCGGTGGTGCGGTAGAGCAGCTGGACCGCCTTGAGCGGCGTGGGGATGCCAAGGACGTGGTAGGGCAGGGTCCGTGTCCCCAGCACGGTGCCCGGTGCGAACGTGGACAGCGGCTCGCTTCCGCCGTAGCGGTAGAACGGGTCGCTCGCCGAGGCCGCCGCAGCTGCCGGTGCGGCGGCCGACGGCGTTGCTGCGACGGCGGTGGCGGCGCTGGCGGTGGGCGCCGTGGCCATGGCTGCGGCGGCAGCGACAGCGACGGATATCAGGCGAACGGCCGTCTTGGACATGCGTTCCTCGAATCCTGGGTGGGGGGTCCGACGCAGCCGCATGGGGTCCGGTGCGCGCCGCGTCGGGCCGGGGTGGGCGGTCCCCGGCAAGGAGATGCGGTGAACGATGCGGCCGAGGTCCTGCCACATCTGGCCATGCACCGGCCAGTCGTGTTACCAACCAGTAAGTGATGTCCCGGAAACATCATGGGGCCGGTACGCGGCCGGGTCTCCGGGGTGGGGAACAAAGATGTGCGAGGTGGATTGTGACCGGATCCAACGCGGTGGAACGGGACCGGGACCGGGGAGGGGACCGGGAACGGGCCCGGGAACGGGACCGGGTGCCGCGGTTCGGCGGGGTGCCGGTCCACAAGCGGCTCCAGGACGCGGCCGGTGCACTCGAACGCGCCGTGATGGTCAGGCTGGTCGAGGGGCTCCCCGTATACGGGACGCTACCGGCGGAGCAGCTCGGCGGCGACATCGCCAAGCAGGTGGCCCACGGCATACGGGGGTTCGCGGCGGTCCTGCGCACCGGAGAGATGCTCGGGCAGGCCGAGGCGGCGGTCATCCGCGAGTCGTCGGCCAGGCGCGCCGACGAGGGCGTGCCGCTGGAGGCCGTGGTCGGTGCCCACCACCTCGGTGCGGAGGAATGCGCCGCCCGGGTCTTCCCGGCGGCCGAGCCGGGCGACTTGGCCGACGTACTGCTGGTGCAGCGCCAGATGCTCGCGTACTTGCGGTTGGTGAGCTGTGAAGTGGCCGCGGGGTACGTGCAGGAGCGGCAGACGGCCCTCAGCGACGAGCAGGTCGCGCTGCAGTCGCTGCTGTCCCGTCTGCTGGAGGGGGGCAGTCCCCAGGGCGCGGCGGACCGGGCCGGCATCCGGCTGCCGGCCTGCTACCTGGTGCTGAGCATCGCGGTGGGGCCGCACCCCGACGAACTGGTGCCCGGTGTGAACCACTCGGTCGCCACCCGCCGCAAGCTCCGGCGGCTGCGCAACGAGATCCAGCGCCAGACGACAGGCGTTCCGCTCTCGGTGCTGTCCGGCGACGGTGGGACGGTGCTCATCCCGTACGAGGCCGCGTCGGCCGAATCCGGCCACGTGGACCGGGCGTGGCTGTCCCGGCTGGTCGGGCAGCTCGGCCGGATGTGCGGCGCCGAGCTGCTGGCCGCGGCGACCGCCGCGGCGCCGGAAGGGGTGGCGGATGCCGCCCGACTGGCCGGAGAGGTGCGGGCGGTGGCGGAGGCGTCCGGCCGGGGGCCTGGCTTGTACCTGCTCGACGACGTGCTGCTGGAGTACCAGTTGAGCCGCCCGAGCCCGGCCAGGGCGGGGCTGGCCGCGCTGCTCGAACCGCTGGACGCCCGCCCGGAGCTGCTCGACACGCTGCGCGTCTTCCTGGCTCGGGGGCTCGATCGACGCCGGGCCGCCGCCCGGCTCCAGGTGCACCCCAACACGGTCGACTACCGGCTGCGCAAGGCCACCGAGCTCACCGGGCTGGACGCCTCCCGGGGCGCGGACATCCTGACCCTGCGCGCCTCCCTGGCCGCCCACGACGCCATACACCAGGCCGAGCTGGACGCGGGTCGGCCAGGGACGCCGCGGCCGCCGAACTGGTGGTCGGCCCGGACGTAGACCTCCGGCAGCGCCTCGGACGGGACCAGCCGCGGAGAGACGTTCGGAGAGACGTCCGGAGAGACGTCCCGAGTCGGGTCGGCTCGTACGGTATCGCGCAGGGTCGTACGGACTCGCGCGCCGGGTGGAAATGAATCGGTCGGGACGGCTGTTGGTGACGATCATGTCTGATGATCTTGAGTGGGCCGGTCGGGTCCACCCGCTGCTGGCCGTTCGGTTCAGCCCGTACGCCTTCGATCCGGCTGGTGTCGTGCCGGACGAGACCTTGGAACTGCTCCTGGAAGCGGCCAGGTGGTCCCCTTCCGCGGGCAACTCCCAGCCCTGGGGCTTCCTCATGGCCAGGCCCGGGGAGCCGGACTACAAACGAGTGGTGCCCCACCTGGCGCCCAGCTCCGCGCGGTGGGCCAAGGACGCGGGGCTGCTGGTCGTGGCGCTGGCGCGCCGCCATGCCGACGGGGCCGGCTTGGTCTACTCCGAGTTCGCCGACTACGACCTCGGGCAGGCGGTGGCCCACTTGAGCCTCCAAGCCCAGGCCATGGGTCTGTCCACCCACCAGTTCCGCGCCTTCGACCTCGAAGCGCTCACCGAAGAGCTCCGGCCGAACCCTGGATGGGAGATCGTCGCGATGGCCGCGATAGGGAAGGCCGCCGACGCGCCCGTGAGCACGCGGGCACGGCGCAGTACGGACGATCTGCGTTCCGCCCCGTGGGCCGTGACCCCGCACTGACGGACGGGTCGGACCGGAGCGTCGGAGCGCCGACGCCCCCCCCGGCACCCCGCTCGCGCGGCTACTGGCTCGGCGCACCGCCGATCAGGTAGTCCACCCGGCGCCTCAGGCCGCTCCAGCGCCGGTCGTGGTGGTAGGCCCGCTTGATGGCCCTGGCCCGGGCCGTGTGCCGGCCGCGGTAGAAGCGCCGGGCCCACGGTGACACGGGTCGGGCCAGCCGGACGGCCCCGACCAGGGCGATCACCGGGACCACTGCCCCGAGTACGGCCATCCGTGGCTTCCCCTTGTACAGGGCGACGACCGACAGCAGCAGGTTGCCCACCACCGTGGTCATCACCGTCAGCCGGCTGCGCTCCTCCTCGGGCGAGAGCCCGTCCACCCCCAGCGGAAGGAACCCGCAGAGCAGCAGCGCCGCCAGCGCCGAGGTCATGATCACCACCTCGATGCTGATCGTGCCCTGCTTGGTCCAGTAGACGTCGCTCAGGTGCAGGATCAGTGCGAACTCGTCCAGGACGAGACCCGTTCCCATGCCGAACACCACCGCTGCCAGCGAAGCCCCCCACCCCGTCCGGCCGGCCGCGCTGCCGGTGAAACCGCCCACCGTCATGAGGATCACCCCCGGGACGGCGTGGTGGACGTGCAGACCGCCGGGAGTGACGTTCCGGAACGGCCCCTTCCCCGCCCTGATCATTCGGGTGATGACCCGGGTGACGGCGAAGGTGAGGACGAACGCCGACAGGGCCAGGAACAGTGGCAGCTTCCCCGGCTCGACGATGTTGCGGTACCACCAGTCACCCATGTCGTCGCCCTCCCCGTCCATGCCCCGACCCGTGCGACCGCTGCGCGCGTCCGCGGCCGGCGGCTACTTGCCGCGGCGCCCGAGCAGCCATGCCGTCACGGCTCCCGCCAGGAAGGTGACGGCCAGCACGAACCACATCGGTGCGTCGACCCACGGGATCCAGAAGTGGATCCGCGCCGTCCGCGTGTTGATCAGCACGAACCACACGGCCAGTCCCGCGAGTACCAGGCCTGCCACCAGCCGTGGAGACGGAGCCGGCCGCGATCCGGAACCAGCGGTGCGCCGGGTCGATTTCGTCTGGGCCATCGAACACTCCGTCCTCCGGGAAACACTGACCGGCATGAACCATCACCCGACAGCACCTGACAGCACGCGCCGGCTCCCACCACTCTCACCCGCACAGGCCACCACCGCACGTCCGCCCCGCTCGGCGGCCGGGCCGGCCCATGTGTGGCCGGGGGCGGGTCAGTGGCTGGTGGTGTCCGTTCCGGTGCGGTGGACGCGCCGGGCAGGGCTGTGGGGCACCGTGGTCCCCTCCGGCGTTGGGCGGCCGAAGCGTTGTCCTGCGCCTCTTCGTCCGCCGGTTCTTCTGCGACCACACGCCGGCGCCGGGGTGCTCGGTCGTGTGCTGAGGCTGTGGTGGAGTCAGCCCAGCACTCCGGTGAGGGCGCGGGCGAGTACGGTGGCGAACCGGTCGTGGGAGGTGCGTTCGGGTTGGGTGGCGGCGAGCATCGCGGCGATGCGAGGGTGGGTGCCGGCGGTGGCCACGTGACACAGGTAGGAGGACTGGCGCTGGGCTCCGGGGTCTGACGCAGCCAGTTCATTCTGGACGAACAGTGCGGTCAGCGCGTTCAGTACGGCGAATGCCTCGAGTTTGTGGGCGGGCTCGGCCGGGTGGTCGGAGAGTACGTCGAGCAGGTGTTCAAGCAGGTCGATCCCGTGCGGGCCGAGGGTAGGCCGCGTGACGACCAGGGTCGGCAGCCAGGGGTGGCGTCGCATGATCCGTCGGGCCTGGTGAGCGACCTCCAGAAGGTCCGCCTGCCAGTCGCCACTTGGGGCAGGCAGGTGGTATTCGCCGGCGGTGCGGTCGGTCATCAGGTCGAGCAGGTCATCGCGGGTGGCCACATAGCGGTAGAGCGAGGCGGCGCCGGTGCCCAGGGTCGCCGCGAGGCGGCGCATGGAGACGGCATCCAGGCCCTCGCGGTCGGCCAGTTCCACTGCGGCGGCGGTGATTTCAACGCGGCTGCGCTCGGCCGGGCGTCCCACGAGTGCCTGCTCCGGCCGCAGCCAGATCACTGGTTCCTGCTGTCCCGCCACTGTCACCTCCTGTGTTGCCAACACTCTACATTTCCACCTACGGTGTTCGCGAACGATGTTCGCGATTGATCAGAGGGAGTCGCAATGCCGCGTTTCACACACAACGACGACATCCAGATCGCCTTCGAAGACCTCGGCGGGGCAGGCGGCGACCCGCTGCTGCTGTTGATGGGACTGGGAACCTCGCGGTTCTGGTGGCCGGACGGATTGGTGGACGCACTGGTCCGCCGCGGCTTCCATGTCGTGGCCTACGACCACCGCGACGCCGGCCAATCCACGCACCTGCCCGACCGGCGTGAGCGCCTGCCGGTCGCAGCCCTGCTTCGCCACGCGCCCCCGGCCTACAGCGCCGAGGACATGACCGACGATGCAGTCACCGTTCTCGACGCGCTCGGCTGGGAGCGGGCCCACCTTTTCGGCCACTCCATGGGCGGGCTCGTGGCGCAGCGCATCGCGATCCGCCATCCACAACGCGTGCACACCCTCGCCACATCCTCGGCCGTGCCCAGCGACGCGACGGGGCTGAGTGTCCTGCGCTACCTGCGCCTGGCGACCCTGGCCCGTTTCGCCAGGCTGCGTTACCCCAAGACGCCGCAAGGAGACCTGGCCCTGGCCCTGGCGGTCGCCCGCCTCCTGGCCGCACCCGGTCAGTACATCGACGAGTACGACATGCGTGAGTTCGTGGACAAAGAGGCCGCGCACCAGGTCGACAGCTTCCGTGACCAGAAGGCACTGAGCCGCCAGATCGGCGCGAAATGGCACGGCGGCCCGCTCACCAGGATCACCGCGCCGACCCTGGTGCTGCACGGACTGCGAGACCCGCTGCTGCGCGTCTCTGCCGCACGCGACATCGCCGCCGCCGTCCCCGGCGCCCGTCTGCGTGCGCTGCCAGGTGTCGGACATTTCCTCGGCAGCGACATCTGGGCCACTTACGCCGACGAACTGCGTGCACTCGCCGACCAGGTCGACAACCAGCCACCCGCCGTCTGTGCAGACTGAGGACCAAGCGGTGGCCGCGGGGCACAACCACGTGCTGAACCATCTGCACGACGAGGACGCGGTGTTGGTCGCCGACGCAACCGGGGGAGTGAAGAAGGGTACGCACACTGTCGCTGTCCAGCGCCCGCATCCACATGTCGAGTTCGGCGAGCTGCGCCTCGGTCAGGCCGGCCTTCTGACTCACGATTGATGCGCGTCGGGTGATGTGCACTGGCGCCGGGGGGTGTTGTGGTTGCCGGTACACCAGCACGTGGCAGGTCCTGTAGCTGGTGGCCGGCACCGTGGTCCTGAAGCCCGTGGCGCGCGGGCACCCTGCCGCCGCCCGCTCCCGGCGGCGTACCGGCGCTCCGCCAGGAACGGCGAAGCCCGAACGCCGCGGCCAGGCTTGCGCGATCTCTGCGCACGCGCCCTCTTGGGGGCGGCCCGGAGCGGATCAGGCATGCCCATGATCGCTCGCAGTAGCGTCGGGCTCCCCCTCGTCGGCAGTGCAGCTGCCAGACGGGATCCCAGTACGGCCGACGCACGGGCAGATCGATCAGTACCGGCTGGTCACCGGCCGGAGTGTCGGCCGGCCGACGTTCGTAGCAACTGTGTACATGACTCGACGGAAGCTCGCGACCCGGACACGATGCCGTGCCCCCGGTGCCCGGTGCCCGGTGCGCCTCCTGCCTGTCATCGACGGCTACCGTCTGGTCGGCGTCGCCGCCCAGGGGGCGATCGCCCGCGCCCTGCCCGACCCGCAGGTCGGCGACCTCCTCCAGGCGCTCTCGCGCACCCGTTCCGCGACGGTCAGCACCGGTGGTCTCGGCGTTGTTGGCGTGGGGAGACCGGCCGAGACGGCGGGGGAGCCGCGGTGAGCGCAGACGCCGCCCGGCCGGGCGCTTCCCGTGCGGCGGGGGACGGTTCAGCCGGGCCAGGTTCCGGTCAGTCGGCGGGTGGTGGCGGCTCCGGCCCGGTCGACGGCGGCTTTGACGACGGCGAAGATCGCACCTTGCAGTGCCGCGGCGAGGAAGACCTCTTGCCAGGTGCGGTTCTCGTCGGTGGCGTCCGGGGCGTCGTCCTGGTGGCCGATGATCTTCCATGCCTGCCTGAAGGCCAGGCCCGCGGCCATGCCGCTGACGGCGCCGAGGGTGAGCCCTACGGGCTTGTAGGCGATCTTGGATGCTCTCATCTGTTCCTCCGGTTGCGGCGCAGGAGGAGGAAGACGGCCAGGGCCGCGGCGGCGGCCAGCAGCGGGGCGCGGTTGCTCCGCGCCAGGCTGGCGGCTGTTGCCGCCTTCTCGCGTACGGGGCCCGGGGTCTTCTCGGCCACCAGGTGCCCGGTGTGGGCCGCGCTGTCACGGACCTGAGCCGCGGCGTGGGCTGCGGTGTCGAGAACCGGGTCCGGGGTCTTGTCCTTGATCAGTTGGGCGGCCTGGGATGCCTTGTACCGGAGCTGGCCGGTCAGGAGCGCGGCCTGCTCGCCGGCCTGCTCCTTGACCTCGCCGGCCTTCACCTTGGCCTGCTCCTTGACCTCGTCGGCCTTCACCTTGGCCTGCTCCTTGACTTCGGCAGCCTTCACTTTGGCCTGCGCCTTGACGTCGGCCTTGCTGGCCAGCGCCTCCAGGGTCTGGCCGAGCTGGTCGCGGGTGTGCTCGATCCGCTCGCGCAGTTGGTCGGCAGTCGGTGCGGGCTCCTCGCCCTGCGGCTGGTGGCTCATCGGTTTGCTTTCTCCTTGATCTCGGCCACATCGGCCTTGACGCTGGCGATGGTCTTCTCAGGGGCGGGACTGCCGGCCCGGGCGATCTGCTTCTTGCCGGCCACCCCCAGCACTGCGGCCAGGGCCGCCAGAGCGGCGCTGATGATCAGGGCGGATGCCCACAGCGGCAGGAGCAGGGCCAGGGCAGCGATCGCGGCGGCGGCCAGAGCCTGGGCGGCCAAGACGCCGACGAGGCCGGCGCCCCCGAAGAGACCCCCGCCCAGCCCGTACTGTTTGCCCTTTTGGGTCATCTCCGCGCGGGCCAGCTGCATCTCTTCCCGGACCAGCTCCGAGATCTGCTGCGAGGCCCGTGTCACGAGCTCGCCCACCGGCGCGTCGTTGTGGTGGCTTCCCATGGCGCTCATCGAACTGTTCACCTTCCTCCACTCCCGGGGTTCCCGGCGCGCGCCTACCCTGCCGCCCGCCGGTCACCCATCTGGGCACGCGTGGACATCGCCGACAGCGCACCAGGAGACGGGGCACCGTACGGCGCTGCGGCCCTGCCAGCCACCCCCGGCCGATCATCAGCAGGGCGGCGGCCCATCACAGCTTCGTGTGCCCGGCCGCTTCCTCGATGGCGGGCAGCAGCCGGCGCACCGACCGGGAACCCCAGACCCGCGATGCGCCGCGTCAGCCGCTGCTCACAGTCCTGCTCACCGGCCAGCACCCTCATGCTCCGTTGGTTCCCCTCAGTCGGGCCGTTGGACACTCAGTCCAGGCGATGGCGGTCCTCCTCGCTCCATTGCCGGGTGTCCCGCGGCTCGACGTAGGGCTCCTCGCCCGCGGGGTGGCCGCCCGCGATCGCGCGCTGGCGCACCATCTCGGCGTCGAACTCCAAGCCGAGCAAGACGGCCAGGTTGGTGATCCACAACCACACCAGGAAGATGATCACGCCTGCGAGCGTGCCGTACGTCTTGTTGTACGAGCCGAAGTGCGCGACGTAGAACGCGAACCCGGCCGAGGCGATCATCCAGATCACCAACGCGAGGAAGCTGCCCGGGGTCACCCACTTGAAGCCGCGGCCCTTGGCATTGGGCGCGGCCCAGTACAACAGCGCGATCATGGCCGTGACCAGGACCAGCAGGACGGGCCACTTCGCGATCGACCACACCGTCATCGCGGTGTCGCCCACCCCCAGCGCCGATCCCGCCTGCCGGGCCACAGTGCCGGTGAACACCACGATCAGCGCACTGGCCACGGCGAGGACCATGAGCACGACGGTCAGCCCGACGCGCAGCGGCAGGACCTTCCACACCGGCCGGCCCTCGGGCATGTCGTAGACGGCGTTCGAGGCACGGATGAACGCGGCCACGTACCCGGAAGCCGACCAGATCGCCACCAGCAGACCCACGATCGCCACCAGCGAGCCGATGCCGGCGTTGCCCTGCAACTGCTGCACCGCGTTGCTGATCACGTCCCGAGCGGCTCCGGGGGTGAGCTTTTGCAGGTTGTCCAGCACTTGCTTGGTCGCCGAGTCGCCCGCGATGCCCAGCAGCGACACCAGGACCAGCAGGGCGGGGAAGAGGGCCAGCACCCCGTAGTAGGTCAGCGACGCCGCCCGGTCCGCCAGCTCGTCGTCCTTGAACTCCTTCAGCGTCCCGCGCAGCACCGCCTTCCAGGACCGCTTGGGCAACTGCGAGAGCCGATCCGGCGCCCGCTCTTCGCCCTGCCGGTCAGGACCCGTGGCCTCGCCGCCGGGCGGCCGGCCTTCCCCGGGCTCCGGCGTCCTTGTGGGTTTCATGGTCGGCGCATTTCCACTCCCGCCGTACCCATGCCGCCCATGCGGCGCAATAAGGAACAAGAGCCTGTTCTCGCGACAAAGTCACGCCCAGTGCAGCCCGGCATGCATCGCTTCGCAGCGGCCCCTCGGTCTTGGACGTTTACGTGTGCGGGCCGGTGGAAGAGTCGACTCGGACGTACGGTCGAGCGGCCGTCCGGTCCTGATCCGGCGGGACCGGTCCTCCCGACGTCCATGACCCGAACGGGAGCCCGTCGATGCGTCTCTACGCTCAGATTCCGGCACGCCGCAACCGACAGGTGCTCGGGGACGTGATCGCGGTGGCCCTGGTGGCCGCCGCTGTGTGGTTCGCTCTCGCCGTTCGGGAAGCGGTCATGCTGCTGGCCGTGCCGGGGCGGAAGGTCGAGACCTCGGGCGACGCTCTCGCCTCCGAACTCGCCCACGCCGCCGACGCGGCCTCGAAGGTCCCGCTCGTCGGTAACGCTCTGAAGAATCCTCTCCGGTCGGCAGCCGACGCCAGTACAGGGTTCGCCGACGCCGGGCAGTCGCTCCAGGACACCGTCGGCCAGATCGCCGACCTGACCACCACGGCACTGATCGCCGTCCCCGTCGCTTTCGTCCTGCTGCTGTGGCTCCCCCCGCGTCTGCGCTGGATCCGGCGCAGCGCCAACGTCCGGCAACTCCTCCAGGCGCCCGGAGGCGCCGACTTGCTGGCCCTGCGCGCCCTTACCGGCCCACTGGGCGACCTCGCGGCACTCCCGCAACCTGAGGGCGGTCTCGCCGACGCATGGCGTCGCGGCGACCAGCAGGTCATCGCCGGACTCTGCACGGTCGCACTCAGGAGGGCCGGCCTGCGGCCCTGACGGGCGGAGCGGGGGTGGCGGACCGCCCCCGGCGCGGTGGGTGCGCGTACCGCCGAGCGGCCCCTGTTCTGTTCTCGAGTCGCTTAGGACTTGTCCGGTCGAGCCGAGAGAAACCGGAGCCGCTCAATCGCAGTATGTAAAACCGTGGGTGCTTAGAGTGATTATCGGTGCGGCGACGGGAGGTCGGCCGTCGGAAACATAGGCCGGCTGCACCGATGTTCCCGAAGCCGGAGACGGCTCCCCACCTCGCCGTCTCGGGCGAGAATCAGGCGAGGCAGAACTCGTTGCCCTCGATGTCCTGCATCGTGATGCACGACTCGTTGACGCCATCGGCGCGCTGCGTCAGCACGTGTTTCGCGCCCAGCGCCATCAGCCGTGCGCATTCGGCCTCGAGTGTGGCCAGGCGCACCTCACCCACGAGCCCGGCGCCGGCCCGCACATCGAGATGCACCCGGTTCTTGACGACCTTGCCTTCGGGAACTCGCTGGAAGAGCAAGCGCGGGGCAGCACCCGAGGGGTCAGTGCACGCGAAGTAGATCTCATCCTCGGGCGGCAGTGAGCGGTGGTACTCCTCCCACGTGGCAAAGCCCTCCGGGACCGTCGGCAGGACGTACCCCAGCACCTCGCACCAGAAGGCGGCGAGGCGCGCAGGCTCCGCGCAGTCGAAGGTCACTTGGAACTTTTTGATCGTTGACATCGGCGCACGATAACAGGGCCCTGCGCATCTCCCCAGGTCGGGAGGTCCGCACGTGGTCGGGAGGAGGCGCCTGCTACCCGCTGCTGTGTCGTGCGGTCGCAGGGGTGAACCGAGGCGACTGCCTGGCCGAAGGGAACCTGGGACGCGATCCCGGCCGGCCACTCTCGTGCTGCCAAAGATCAGTTACGGGACAGCACGGTCACGGTGGCTACGATGAGGTGATCTCGGAGTGGCTGGTGTGATCACGGCGTCGGAACCGTCTTGGACAGCCCCGTTCACCGGGCTGAGCCCCCGCTCCTTCGGCAAGTTGATGACCGTCATGCGCCGCGAAATTCCTGGCGAGGCACGTCGCGGGCGGCCATGGAGCCTGCCCTTAGAGGATCGGGTGCTGCTGGTCGCGGCCTACTGGCGTACGAATATGACGCTGCGCCAGCTCGCCCCACTCTTCGGCGTGTCCAAGTCCGCTGCCGACCGGATCATCGACCAACCACCAGGTCGTCATCGACGCCGACACCCGGCTCGTCGTCGTGGTCGGCCGGCCGCTGCCCGGCAACCGCAAGGACTGCAGGGCATGGGCGGAATCCGGCGCGAAGGGCGCCGTCGGCGAGACGGCGACCATCGCCGATGGCGGCTATCCAGGCACCGGGCTCGTGATGCCCCACCGTCAGGCGTGGGTGAGGTGTCGGGTGAGTCCCCCTGCGTGCGGGTGGGGCTGTGGTGCCAGGTGGCGTGGATGGGCACGGTGGGCACGGTGGGCACGGTGCGCATCTGCTGCGCGCCCTGGGCACGCACCGCCTCATCACCCCACTGCGCTCCCCGGGCGGACATCGCCGCTACTCCCGCTACCAGCTCCGCATCGCCGCCCGCGCCCGCGAACTCGTGGACCAGGGCACCCCGATCGAGGCCGCCTGCCGCATCGTCATCCTCGAAGACCAACTCGAAGAAGCCCAGCGCCTCAACGCCGACTACCGCCGCCGCGCCGGATCCCCGCACCCGGGGACAGCGGCCTGTAGCGGCCCACCGCCGGGCGGAGCCGCCCCCGCGGTGAAACCCGCTCGACTCGGCCGTCCCCCGAAGCGACCCTGTGGGCATGGAATTCCTCTGCTACCACCGCGACCGGCCCGACTCCGCAGCTCTGCGCGACGACCTGCTGGAAGAGCACTGGTCCTACATGGACCAGTACGCGAAGGAGATGATCGCCCGCGGCCCGACCCTCACCGACGACGGTGAAACCGCCACCGGGAGCGTGCACATACTCGACCTGCCCGACCCCGCGGCCGCCCGCGCCTTCGCCTTCGACGAGCCCGGCTACCAGGCGGGCATCTACCGGGACGTGCTGCTGCGCCGCTGGCGCAACACGCTCGGCCGCACCATGTGGGACTTCCCCGGCGGCCGGACCGGAGGCAACCGGTACCTGGTGCTCGGCCTCGGGGGAGGGGAGGCCGCCGACCTCGCCCTGCCACCGGAACGGGACGAACTGATCGCCTACGGGCCGCTGCTGTCCGACGACGGCGCGACCTGGCTGGGTACGGCGGCGCTGGTCCGGGCGCCCGATCCGCAGACGGCAGGCGCCGTCCTGACCCCGGACCGGTACGCCGATGTCGAGGTGCACCTCTGGCAGTGCGGGGGGCGCCCGTCATGAGCCGGAGGGGTCGGCGGGCGGGGTGAGGGCGCGGCCCGCATCCCGCGCCCCCGACCCCGCCGCAGACTTCCCCGGCGGTACGCCGCGCAGCAGGGGTAGGCAGGCCAGCAGCAGCAGGCCCGCCAGGGCCCACGGGGCGCCGAGCCCGGCGTGCTGGGCCAGCGCTCCGCCCGCCGACGCGCCGATCGGCATGGCCCCCCAGGCCGCCAGGCGGTAGCCGCTGGTGACGCGGCCCAGCATGTGCGGTGGCGCGAGGCGTTGGCGGAGCGAGACGGTGCACACGTTCCACAGCACCACTCCGGCGCTGTTGAGGGCCAGCATCAGGGTGACCAGCGGCCACCACGGCAGCAGGGCGACCACCAGATAGCTGAGCGCCGACACCGACACCGACAGTTTCAGGCTCCGCCCGGACCCCAGCCACCGCGCGGCCCGGGCCGCCCCGCTCGCTCCGGCGAGGCTGCCGACCGCGCCCGCGACGAGCATCAGGCTGTAACCGTAGGCCGGCAGCCCGAGCTTGCGTTCCACGTACACGACGAGCACCGCGTAGACCGCCTGCTGCCCCACCCCCAGGACCGCCACCACCACCATGAGCCGGCGCAGGACCTGGTCCCGCCCCAGGAACCGCAGCCCGGCCCAGGTGTCGCGCAACAGGCTGCGCAGGCCCCGCTCGTCGGCCCCCGCCCCGGCGTGCGCGGCCCGCGACGGCAGGCCCATGAGCAGCAACGCCGACGCCAGGAACGTCACGCCGTCCAGGAGGAACGGCAAGGGGTGCCACACCGCCCACAGCGCGGCCCCGGTCGGCGGCCCCACGAACCCCGTTCCGGTGATCTGCGCGGCGATGACCCGGGCGTTCGTCCGTTCCAGTTCGTGGTCCGCGGCCAGCACCGGAACGACGGCCTGCGCGGCGCAGTCGAAGAACACCTCGGCCACCCCCGAGGCGAACGCCAGCAGCACCAGCGCCGTCACCGACGTCCGCCCCGTCGCCACGACGGCGAACAGCACCAGCATCATCACGCAGCGCGCCAGATCCGCGCCGACCATCGGGCGGCGCCCCGGCATGCGGTCCACCAGGGTGCCGATGACGGGTGCGAGCAGCCAGGCCGCCCGGCCCGCGGCGGCGACCACGGACACCCAGAACACGTCGCCGGTGGTCCAGGCCGCCAGCAGGGGGAGCGCGGCGAACCGCGCGCCGTCCCCCACCGCGCTGAGCGCGTTGGCGGTGACGAGCCGGCGCAGGGTCGGCGTCCGGGACCCGGTGGCCGGACGAGAGGGAGGACCGGCGAATGTCATGGGTAGCGGATTCTTTCGTCGGCGGGACGTCGCGGCGCGCACACGCATACACCCGAAGGAACGGCCGTGCCACGAGCAGGCACACTTCCACCCCCGCATGCCCCCTCCGTGGCGAACCATTCACGCTGTTCGACGGAATGTGTGAACTCCCCATGGGCGCCGCCGGTTTGTTTGGATCCGTCGCCTGTGGCGGTTGACGCGCCTTCCCTTCCCGTGGCACGGTCGATGAGTCGAAGGAACGCCAGTTGCGATTGCGGCGTCCTCGACTTTGCCGACAGTCTTGTTGACCCGTGCCGTCCGCCGCGCCCCTCGAATGACGCAATGAGTGACGCAATGAGCTCGAATTGCGCAATGAGCGCCGGACGTTCTTCGACAGGGACCACTGTATGCAAGAGCCTGCGCTCCTGACCCTCTCCCGCCATCCCGTCTTCGCTGAACCGGCGGGAATCCTCAACCGATTATACGAAACCTACGACTTCCTTCTCGAATGCATCGCCCCCGATGAGTGGCCGACCGGCCCGGGCCGACGCCGGATCCTTCCGGAAACCGCGCTGGAACCCACCGTTCGGCACGGACTCGACCAGGCATTGCGCCGAATCTGCAACACACCTGACTGTAAAGCGGAATTGGCCGCGCTCGCGGACAGCAGATACGTCGATTCGACGCTCGCCGCCGAGGAGGAGCGCGTCGGTCTCCGGCAGACCGTCGAACTGCCCGGCCACCGGTTGCATCTCCTGATGGACCCCGCCCTGCCGGCCCCCGGCCACCAGGAGTTCCAGGCGCTCTTCCGTCGCCACCTCAGCGCGGGCGAGACCGCCGACACGCTGGTCGGCTGCACCGCAGAACAGGCCGGGACCGTCCGAGCGGCCGTGGAGCTGATGCTCGCCACCGCCCCGGACCTGTGCACCGGTCTGCTGCGGCACGGCCGCTACATCGTCGCGGTCGACGGCCCCGACGCCTTCGACAGCGCGTCCACCCGAGAGATCCCCGGAGCGGCGTTCGTCGCCGTCCGCTGCATGCGCACCCCCGAGCGGCTGGCCGAGGCGCTGCTCCACGAGTTCGTGCACCTGCGCCTCTACGACCTGCAGGCCACCAGATCCGTCTTCGCACCGGCCTACGACACGGCCACGGCACCCACCGTGGCGCCCGAGTGGCACCGGGACTCCCCGGCCCCGCGATGGCCCGTGGACCGTGCCCTCGCCGCCGCCCATGTCTACGTCCACCTCCGCGCCTGGTTCGAGCAGCGCGCCCTCGACTCCGGCGGCCCGGACCTGTGGCAGTCCGCCGAGACGGCCGAGTTCCGGGCCACCAGCCTCCTCACCAAGGTCGCCCGGCACGCCGAGGACTGCCTCGGCCCGGCCGGAAGGGGCTTCCTCCGGTGGCTGGCGGAGGTCCACCAGAGCCGGACCGGCCCGCGCCCCCGCGAGCGGGCGGCGTCATGACCGTCGGGACGCCCCGCCGCGGGCGAGCCGCTTCCACGCCCACCCCTCTGAGGACGGAGACCCATGGAACTCGTACTCAACGAGCCCCTCAAGAGCTGGCTCCAGGTCACGCAGTCGTGCAACCTGAAGTGCCGCCAGTGCTACGGCGACTGCGAAGACCAGCCCCGGGACACGGAGATGCGCCGGACCGAGTACGCCGCGCTCATCCGGGAAATGGCCGAGTCCGGGGTCATCGAGGTCTTCGTGGAGGGAGGCGAGCCCCTTAACCGGCCGGACGCCCTCGACCTCCTCGCCGAGCTGACCCCGCATGTGATGACCCGCCTGCGCACCAACGCGACCCTGCTGACCCCGGAGACGGCGACCCGGCTGAAGGAGATCGGGATCGGCGAGGTCTACGTGGACCTCCTCGGAGCCACCGCGGCCACCCACGACTGGCACGTCCGGGTCCCCGGCAGCTTCGAGCGGACCGTCCAGGGGCTGAAGAACGCCCAGGCGGCCGGACTCCCCGTCTCCTTGCTGATCATCATGACGCGGCGCAACGTCCACGAACTCCAGGACGTCCTGGAGCTCGCCGCCGAGCTCGGCGTGCCCCGCGTCGGGGTGCTGCGCCTTTACCCCCTGGGCCGGGCCCGCACCCAGTGGAAGGACCTGGCGCTGCGGCTGACCGACCAGATGGCCGCCCTCGATGCGCTGCGCGTGCCCGACAGCGTCCACCTGATGACCTCCTGGCACCCCAAGGACGGCAACTGCTGCTGGCAGAACGCCGGAGTGGACGCCACCGGCCGCTCCGTCGGCTGCGCCTACCTGCGGGACTACACCGACTACGGCAACGTCCGCGAGGTCAGCTGGCTGGACACCTGGAACGACCCCACCTACGTGCGTAACCGCGCCGGCCATGTGGACGGAGGCTGTGACTCCTGCGAGGAGACACAAGGTTCGTCCGGCGGATGCAGGTCGACAGCCTTCGCCTTCACCGGCCGCTGGGACGCCCCCGACCCGTTCTGCACCACGACCAACGGAGGGATCGATGTCTCTCAGCTCCCCGGCGACCTCGACGAACGGCGCGTCCGCCCCGCCGTACCGGCAACGAGCCGACTGCTATGAGCCAAGCCCCTCCGCGAGGTTCCGCCCCGTCCCGGAGTGGAACTGCATGCTCGCCTACACCCCGCACAAGCCCGCCATCCACTACCTGAACCCCGTGGCATGGGTGGTCGTCGAGCTGTGCGACGGATCCTCCGGTCCGCAGATCTACGCCTCGTTCAAGGAACTCAACAAAGGCCGGATCAGTGAACCGGAACTCCAGGACGCGTTCGAGTCGGCGATGGCCCAACTCCTCGAAGGGGAGCTGGTCTCCACCGCTTAGCCGACTCGTCGCTCCTCGGGAAGGGAGGTGAAGTGATGACCAAGAAGAAGACGGACCTCGAGCACCTCATGGCGGCGGCCGGCGCGACCGGTGAAGGACCCGCGGTCGAGGTGGTGCAGCCGGAAGTGCGTACGGGTGCGCAGTACGCCCTGCTGCCGTCGATGAAGGCCAAGCGCCCGGACGCGTCCGGCGCGACGCCGGAGACGGAGGCGGACGACCAGCACTGACCCGGGAAGGACCCGTGTCGGCTCGACCGGCACCCGGACGGCGGTCCGGGTGCCGGTCCCACCCGCAGGACCGAGGGGGAAGAAAATGGGCACCAAGACCGTACTGGTCAATCCGCCCCTGTGGAACGCCTACGCCCCGCACCTGGCGGTGCCGCTGCTCCTGGGCGATCTCCGGGCCCGCGGGTACGAGGCCACCGGCTACGACCTGAGCATCGAGTGCATCGACTGGATGCTCTCCGCCCCGGCCCTGGAGGAACTCGCGCGGAAGGCGGCCGCGCGCGCCGCGGTCGGCCTGGAGGACGAGTGGGCGCGCCAGAGGGCCCTCCTGGCCGCCCCGGCCGCGATCCGCGGCATCCAGGAAGCCAAGGAACGTCTGAGGTCCCTGGACACACTGCACGATCCGGCCGCCTTCCCATGGGCGCGCCGCACCCTGCGTGACGCGCTGTGGCTGATCTCCGGGGCCTTTCCCGACTGCACCTTCGACCTCGTCTCGAACACCTCCACGTACTCGGCCGAGTCGACGGTCCAGGTACTCGCGGCCGGCGCCGACCCGGACGGCAACCCGTACCGCTGGGCCTTCGACCGCATGCTCGACCGCGACCTCTTCCGCGACCCCTCCGTCGGGGTCGTCGGCGTGAGCATGTCCGCGGACACCCAGCTGATCGCCGGGGTGACCTTCCTCGGCATGCTCCGGGAGCTGCGCCCCGACGTCCACGTGGTCCTCGGCGGCAACTACGCGACCCGGCTCGTGGACCGCTGGCAGCAGCGCCACCCGCTCTTCGACTACGTCGACACGGTGGTGACCGGGGAGGGCGAGGGGGCACTGGCCGCCGTGATCGACGGACTCGACGCGGGTGAGCGCGCAGGAGGCGACTTCCGGGAGAAGATCCCGGGGGCCGTGTGGGACGACCACGGCATCCTGCTGCGCACCCCTCGCCAGAGCGTCGACATCTCGACGGCGGCCAAGCCCGCCTACGACGCCCTCCCCCTGGAGAAGTACCTCGCCCCCGGCCCGATCCTGCCCGTCTACGCCTCCCGCAGCTGCCCCTGGGACTGCGCCTTCTGCTCGATCCCGTTCGCGAGCAACTCCTTCCGCCAGCGCTCCGCCGCCGCCGTCGCGCAGGAGGTGCGACAGCTGCGCGCGGAGCACGGATCGGCGTACTTCATGTTCGTGGACGAGATCATGAGCCTGCGGACGCTGCGCAACGTCGGCGAGGCGCTGTTGGCGACCTCCGCCGACGTGTACTGGTACGGCGAGACCCGGTTCGCCGGGGGCCTGGACGACGAACTCGCCGGCCTGCTCCACGCCTCCGGCTGCCGCCGGATGAACTTCGGCCTGGAATCGGCGAGCCAGCGGGTCCTCGACCTGATGCGCAAGGGCACGCGGATCGAGGACGCGTGCGAGAACATCACGGCAATGCTGGAGGCCGGAGTACCGATTCACCTGTTCGTGATCCACGGCTTCCCCGGCGAGACACAGGAGGAGGCCGCGCGCACGGTCGCGTTCGCGGAGGCCGTACGGCGCCTGTCGGTGGACCACTACGGCGTCGCCCACACCACCTGGGGCGGATCCCCCTTCGTGCTGGACGTGCACTCGCCCGTCGGCACGCGGCCCGAGGCCTTCGGCGTGCACATCGAACCCCTGGCGCCGCTGGACGACCTGAGCCTGAGCCGGAACTACCGCACCGACGCCGGGCTGTCGCAGCAGGACAGCCTGCGGGTCGCCGAGGACGCCGCCGGGTCGGCCGGCGACACCACGGTCTGGTTCCGCGCGGCCGGTGACCCCATGGCGCGGGAGATCGAGGAGTTCACCTTCCTGCGCGCCTGCGTCGGGGCACCGCAGCCCGGGGCACGTCCTGTCCCGCTGTTCGACTGGCCGCCGCCCGAGCCTGACGCCCGGCTCGCCCTCGCCCCCGGGGTGACGTTCACCCGGGTTCCCTGGCCTGCGACGGAGGCGGACGCCGAACCGGCGATGGCGCTGTACCACCCGGCCGAGGACAGGTTCCTCCAGCTCAACTGGACGGGACACACGGACGTCCGGCAGCTGGACGGTCTGACCTGGCGCGAACTGGAAGCGTGGCTGACCGACCGGGACTGCCACTACCTCGGCTCCGGTCCCGGCGCCACGGCCGCCCTGCTGCTCCGGCACGGCTTCCTGGTGCCCTCGCGGCGCCAGGCCCGCCCGCCCGCCGCACGGCTGCGCGCCGAGATGGGCACCGGGACGGAGAGCCGCGACGGCCACCAGTACGTGTCCAACCCCGTCACGGGCGTGACGATCCGCCTCCGTGGCGCGGCCGTGGACACCTGGCAGGGCTGGCGGAACGGCGTAGCGCCCGCATCGGCGGACGATGCCGTCAGTGGTGCGCTCGTACGCTACGGATTCCTGTACCGCGAACCGGACGGCGCCGGGCAGGCGCAGCCGAGGTACCTCACCCAAGGACAGGCGGTGTAACGCAGTGGAGCAGCTCCGGACATCCGGCGAGGCCGCGCCGACGGTGCGTCCCATGCGGCCGGAGGACGAATCCGACGTGGCACGCGTGCTGGCGGCCTGCGACGACTATCTCCTCGCGGCCACCGGCTCCGCTGCGCTGCCCGCGGACGTGCAGAGCCTGTACTACTCCCTGCCGGACGGCGCCGACTTCGAACAGAAACAGCTCTGGGTGGTGTGCGACGGAGCGACGGTGGTGGGAGTGGTCGACGCCGTCACCGGTCACCCCGACCGGCTCGGCTGCTCGGTGGGCCTGTTCCTCCTCGACCCGAAGGCACGCCGCGAGGGCCTCGGCACGCGGGCGGCCCGGCAACTGCTGCGGGAGGCCGCGGCGCGTGGAATGCGGTACGTGACCGCCACCTGCCCGCAGAGCTGGGCGCCCGGCCTGGCCTTCCTGGTGAGGATGGGCTTCGACATGAGCGCACCGGACCAGGAGGCGGGACCGACGGTCGGCAACCGGCTCCGGTTCCCCGCGGAGAACGGCCTGTGCACCGCCGTGCGGAAACTGGTTGCGGCGCCCCCGGACGACGGGCCCCCGGTCGGCGGGCCCCCGGTCGGCGGGCCCCCGGTCGGCGGGCCCCCGGACCGGGGCGCACCGTGACGGCGGTGGCCGGCCTGCTCGACGCGAGCCCCGAGGGCGTCGAGCAGGACATCACGCAGGCGTACGCGCTGGTCCGCGCCTTCGACGACGGCGTCACGCTCGCACAGGGCGGTGATCCGCACGCCGAGTTCGCGGCGCTGCGCAGGCAGGGCGACGTCCACCGGTCGACGCTCGAACGGGTGCTGACCGGAGCCGACGGCGCCGAGGGAACGACGACCCCGGCCTGGCACGTCGTGTCGTTCACGGCCGCCGAGCAGGTCGTCCGCGACGAGGACACCTACTCGTCGTCGGCCTACGACGACAGCATGGGCCGCGTGATCGGCCGGTCCTTCCTCCAGATGGACCACCAGGAACACCGGACCTGGAGGAACGTCCTGCACGGCGACTTCAGCCGGCAGACGGTCCTCGAACACCGCCGGGCCGTCCGCTCGGCCGTGGCGTCCAGGCTCTCCGCCGTCGTCGCCCGGGGCGGCGGTGACCTCGTCGCGGAGGTGGCCTTTCCGGTGGCCCTGACGACGATCGCGCGTTTGGCGGGCCTGCCGCGCGGCACACGCGTCGGCACCCTGTACACCTGGGCGGTGGGGCTGCGTGGGGACCCGGACGGCCAGGTCACCTCCGCCGTACGGGAGTTGCTCGACACGCCCTCGGCCTGGACACCGGGCAGCCTCATCGACCTCCTCCTGCGCGCGAAGGACCCGGCCATCGGAGCCGGGCCGCACCTCCTGCCCGCCCTGCGGTTGCTGCTGTCCACCGGCACCGAGCCGCCGTTCCGTTCCCTCGCCACGCTGATGTACGCGGCCCTCACCGACCCCTCCGTGCCGGCGCTGCTGCGCACCGACCCGTCCCTGGTCCCCGCCGTCTTCCAGGAGTGCTGGCGTTGGGAGCCCCCGCTGACCTGGGTGTTCCGCCGCTGCACCACCGAGACGGAGCTGGCCGGGCAGAGGATCGGACGCGGCGAACTGGTCTGCGTCAATCTCGCGTCGGCCAACCGGGACGACACCCGATGGAGCCGCGCGCACCTGTTCGACGTCCGGCGCGAGCCGCTGCCGAGCCTGGCCATGGGGACGGGCCCCCACACGTGCCTCGGGCGGCACCTCGCCGCCGTGGAAGCGCAGGAACTGCTGTCGGAACTCCGCGACGCGGCAGGTTCCGCCTGGCCTGCGGGATGGACCCTCCAGACCGACGGCCCGGCCGGCCGCGGCTTCCGATCACCGGGCCGACTCGTCCTTCGCCTCCCCACCCCCTGACGGCGCGGCCCGCCCGGCCCGGGCAGCGTGCCGGGCCCGGATCGAGCCCCTTTTCCCCGCTCCGGCCCCGGGCCTCTGGTCCCGCCGAGGCCGAAGTCGGCACCGAACACCTTGAGAGCATCCAGGCTGCCGCCCATTCGGGCCTGGAAGTCCTGACCATCGGAGCCTGGGACGGCGCACCCTTCAGCCTCGCCCCTGTCGCGGGACGGCCACGCCTGCGCACTCTGAGCGCCATGCCCGGCACGCTGGCCGACCCCCTGGAGGTCGCTGGGCTCGCGGGACGGGAGTTTCTCCTCACCTCTGCCGATTCCGGAGCGGCTGGGGCGGGGGCGCACTGGGGGCCAGGAGGGCATAACCGGCGGTGGAGGGCCTGCGGTGGAGGGCCTGCGGTGAAGTCGCAGGGAGGGTTGCGTGTCGCGGGGGCAGGGAGCGGCTCAAGGGCGGTACGCAGCCGCTCGGCGAACTCGGGTCTGCCCGCAGTTCATCGGCGAATCACGGAGCCGACGATGCGCTCTGATCCCTCGCCGGGCTGGTCATGCGGGCGCCCGCCCCCGCCCCCGCCCTCCGCGGCTCCCTCACCACCTGACCAGCAGGCGCGGGTTCCGGCCCCGGTCACAACCGGCTGGATGCAGCCTCTGCTGCGCGGCCTCCCGGTCACCGCCCAGCAACTTCGCGAGGACCGAATCCTCGAAGAGGCCGCCGTCACCGGCGCTGACCCGCAGCACCTATGCACGGTGTTCAACATCACTCCGGAGACCGGACTCCGCTGCACCCGCTTCTTCCACCCCGACCCCACGGACAGCGACGACGTATCCGGCTGCAACATGGAGACATCGTGACCGAACACCACGCTCAGCCGCTCGCCGCCATCGTCGAGCTCGGCGGTGAGCTGGAGCTCCCAGCTACCCGTAGCGGGCGCTCCAGTGGCGGCGCGGTCATCACAGAAGGCTGCGCGGTCAGCGCCGGCCGCCGCCGATGCGGCGGTCGTCGGCCAGTGCGGTCAGCGGGCCGAACTCGCGGGCAAGCTGGTTCCATGTCAGAACCTCGCCACAGCGGGCCGGGAACTCCTTCGGGTTGAACTCGGGCATGGTCCAGGTGCCAGTGCCCCGGTCCCGCAGCCACAGGTCCCCGTCACCGTCGACCACGGTCGGCGGGACCGGTACGGGCTCGGCCTGATCGGTGGGCTCCCAGGTGACCCGGCCCGGGTGGGAAGCGCGGCGCAGCTCGGTAGTGGCCAGCCGCGCGGCCAAGTCACGGGTGGACTCTTCGGCGTCCTTGACCGACTCGAGCCGGAATGCGTCGTCGAGTACGGGCAGGGCTGGATTCTTGCTGCGCTTTGAACTCATACGCTGACTACCTCCGGTGGGGGGCGTCACATCCGTTATGGCACCCCGTAGAGGAACACGGTATCCGAGGCGGGATCCGGGCCGGCTACGACCACTGTCCAGGTGGAGGCGCTGGCACACCGGGCGGTGGGGCTAGCCGGTGAGCTGGTCCTGGACGTGGCGCACCCGTGGTGGTAGCGCTCAGAGATGGCGGTCCGGGTCTGAGAAGGTGAAAGAGCGGGCGCCGGACGGTCTTGAGGGTGATGTCCATCCGTTCCTCGGCCCAGGTCACGAGCTTGCCGACATGGTTGGAATCGGCCCAGACGATCGCGATCTCGGGGTGCGTGGGCCGCGCGCGCACCAGGTGGGTATCCGGCCCGAGTATGCGATCCCACCGGCACGGGAGCGGTCTCGGCCAGGTCGACGTGGACAAGGATCTGCGCCAGCGGACTGTGCCCGGCCGGACGGATCTCATCCGCGTGCTCCTCCAACGCCATGCGGGTCAGCATCGCGAAACGTGCCGACCCAGCTCACCGCACGCCGGGGAGCGGACGTCTGCTGCCGGACAAGGAGAGCGAGAGGACCCAGGGCTGCTCGGAGAGCGTCTCGACGTCCTGACGCGAAAGGGTGCCCGTCAGTACCGTGCGCCTGGTGTCGGTGCCGTTCACTCCCGCCTGACGCAGCTGCTCCAGCTGCTCGTCCGAGGGCGGCTCCGTGAGGCGGACGAGGACCAGCAGGTCCCGGGTCCCGGGGTGACCGCCCCCGGCGCCGACGGCCCGCCCGAGGGCGGCGTCGAGCTTGCGGTAGTCCACGTTTCGTCCTCAGAGCTGGGTGGCGTCCAGGAGTCCGTGACCCCACTTGTGGTCGACGGCGCCTTGGGGGCCGCCCGGAATGGCCGCGTTGGCGATCAGCAGGGACTTGAACGCGGCCGGGTCGCAGTGCGGATCGCGCTGGAGCACGAGCGCGGCGATCCCCGCGATGAACGGCGAGGCCATGCTGGTCCCTGCCATGGCCACCTCGCGCTGACTGATGACGAGCTCCCTCGGCTGGTCGACGGCTTCCCGGGACAGCGAGGAGACGATCATGGCGCCGGGGGCGGTGATGTCCGGCTTCTGGGAGCCGTCCCGGAGGGGGCCCTCGCTGCTGAATCCGGCGATCTTGCCCAGTTCCAGCGACGGCGCCTGCTCGGCGACCCCGTCGATGTCCTTCCAGTCGGTACGCGTGGTGAAGGCGGCCACGGTGATCGCCGACGCGGCCGCGCCGGGCGACCCGATCTTCATCGCGTCGTGCACCTCGGGACCGCTGAACTGCGGCTGGATCCGGGCTTCGGAGTCGCCGAGGATCCACACGTCGACCCTGCCGTCGCCGTTCACTGAGTCACCCCTCACCAGCAGGCGCCACTTCCCCGGAGGGGTATGAGGAGTATGGGGGCCGAAGGGCTTCGGGTTCACCTCCACGAAGAAGTTGACGTCCCCGTTGGCCGGGCTGGGGCCCGGAGTGGTGATCTGGACCTTGCCCTCCGGCAGGTCGACCTCCACCGTCTCTTCGCCGGGCGCGCGTACGGGCTGAAAGGGGGTCGAGGCACCCGACGGCGCGGCGATCGCGATCTCGAACCGGTCCCCGCCGGCGTACCACCCGTTGAGCAGGAAAGCGGCGGGCTCACCCCGCAGGATGCCCGGGTGGCAGGGGACGGACACGGTGGCGTCCTCGGTGACCGTGAGCTGCGCGTGGATGTCGTCCTCGCCCTCGTTGCCCGCGGCGCAGCAGACGATCCTGCCCGGTCCGGACTCCTCCTCGATCGCCTGGGACATCGGGTCGCTGCCGTCGTGCGCGTCGCTGTGCCCGCCCAGGCTGAGGTTCACCACCGCCGGCAGGCCCAGATCGCGCGCCACCCGGAAGACGTACTGGATGCCGTCGGTGATGTGGGCATCCTGGAAGTCGGTCTTGACCATCACCAGACGGGCCCCAGGCGCCACGCCGTCCTTGCCGACGGCGATGCCCGCGACGTGGGTCCCGTGCCCCTCCGTGTCCCGGGACGGGGTGGCCGCTCCGATGCCGGTGAACTCGACGCCATAGCGGCCCTCCGGCACTCCCTCGCCGCCGAGGACGGTCTGGTCCCAGATCCGGTCGATCCGGCCGGTGAACGCCGGATGCCTCGGGTCGATACCCGTGTCGACGATGCCGACGACGACGTCCTTGCCGGTGAGTTCGGTACGCGTCCGGAATTCGGGCACGTGCACCTTGGCCTGTGCCCGGTCGAGGAGCGGGCGCAGCCGGGTGGCCGGCACGATGCGCCGGACGCCCGGGTGCGCGGCGAGGTCCTCCAGGGAGTCCAGCGGGACGATGGCGGTACGGATCCGCTTGCCGCCCGCGTTGATCTCGACTCCCTCCCCGAGGTCGCCGTCCAGGGGTACGTCCGGATCGCAGACGAGCGAGACCACCACCCGCAGCGGTTTGGCCCGCTCCCGCAGCGAGACGAGCCCGAGCATCCGGCCCGTCGCCGCCAGCGGGGCGCGTCTGCGGCCCTCCTGCTGGTACCGCGTATAGGTGGCCGCCAGTTGGGGTGCGAGCTTGGTGTAGTCCATGGCCGTTTCTCCCTCGGAGTTGCCAGGAACCGGATGTACCGGCTTTCCCTCCACACTCGGGGCCACCCGGCTGGGGCGGACGGCCGACAGGCCTGCCGTCGGCGGACGTCACTCCATCGATGGATGAAAAAACCATTCCCCGAACCGCCGCCCGGGCTAGGCCGATTTCGTTCAGATCACCGGATGGCCCGGGCCGTGCTCTCCCAGGAGCTCTGGAACCCCGGCCCGCCGCAGGCCGCCCGGCTGCGGTTCCAGGCCCTCGCCGGCCGCCTGGCCCCGGCCGGTGGGCGGTCGCGGGCGTCCGCGGGGCGGGGGCGGAGGTCCGCACTCCGCAACAACGGGATCCCGGCCCGGTGACGAACCGCGTCCGGCCGTCGCCCCGGCCGGTTCCCGGGGGCTACGGTGCGGCGACGCCGGAGTCCGGGAGAGGGAGAAGAACATGAGAGCGGTTCGCAGGCAGGCGGCCATGGCCGCCCTGGCGGTGTGCGGCGTGCTGGCGCTCACCGCCTGTCAGAACGGCGACGACCTGGCCGCGCCGGACGCGAAGCCCACCGCGGCCGCACCGGCCCCGTCCACCGCCACGGTCCCGCCCGCTGCCGGCGCCACGGCCGCCGTGCCGGCCCCCTCGAAGACCGGTGTGGCGCCCAAACCCTCGGTGACCGCCACCCCGGCGGGGAAGAATCCAACCGCTCCGGCCCCGCCCCCCGCGCCGACCTGCGGCGCCGACCACAGGATGCCCATCTCGCCCGACACGATCGCCGTGCACCGCTCCACCCCCGAGGGCGGTATGACCAGTCTCATCGTCCAGCACGGCACGTACGGCTGTCCCGGGCGCTTCGAACCGTCGGGTGCGTGGACGTATATCCCGATCGCGGAGACCGCCAAGATCACCGCGACGGACCCGATCCTCACGACAGCGGTGACGGGCCATCCCATCTCCACCAGCGAGCTGAACGGGTGGCTGGAGACTCACCCGGACAAGGGCCTGCCCTTCCGCTACCACCTGAACGCAGCGGGGGTCATCGACACCCTCGACGAGATCTACGTCAAGTAGCACGCCGAGCGCACCCGGGCTGCCACCACAGGGAGTTGACCCACTCCGGGTGGCCGATGAACGGGCTGCGGTTGTCCTGGCAGGTGTCGAAGACGACCCGGTTGCGCCGCCTCTCGAAGGCGTGCCGGCCCGCATCCAGGGGGAGGGGGCAGCGGTATGCCGAAGCGTCTGACGGACCTGCCCGGGGTGGTCAGGCGCGCTGTTGGGGGCGGGGGTCGGCCGAGCGGGCGTCGGGCGGGATGGCGGGAAGGAGGTCGGTGGTGCAGAAGGCGCAGCGGCGGGCTGCGGCGGGCACCGCGCTCAGACAGGCGGGGCAGTCCCGTTTCGCCGCCTGGACGTCCTGGTGAGGGGCGAAGCGTTCGTGCAGCTTGTTCATGGGGGCCACGACGAGGAAGTACAGGGCCGCGGCCACCAGGACGAAACTGATGGCGGCGTTGATGAAGCTGCCGTAGGGGAAGTCCGCACCGCCCAGGGTGAAGGACCGTGCGGTGAAGTCGCCCGCGGCCCCGGCGGCCAGCCCGACCAACGGGGTGAGGAAGGCCTTGACGAACCCGTTGACAACGCCGGTGAAGGCAGCCCCGATCACGATGCCCACAGCCAGATCGACCACATTTCCCCGCAGGATGAAGCTGCGGAACCCTCCCAGACCCATCACGCGTCCCCTCCCGTATACGGAAAACAGCCAGCGGCCCCTCTCCACAACAGGTGCCCCCATCCGCGGCACGCACCCCCGCCACCTGTACCAGGCGGCGAAGACCGGCGGCATGGGCGTGCTCAGTGATCGCCCGTACGCGGGGGCCCGGGACGTGGCAGGGGCTGACGCCAGTCGCCCAGCCTCGTGAGGAGGAACTGGCGGGCGAGGGAACGTATGTCGCCCCACGCCGGATCTGTGGTCAGTGCGGTGTTCCAGAGGCCGGTGCGGCAGGTGGCATCGATCTTGCCGAGGCGACGGCCGATGGCCCGAAGACCGCGCAGATCCTCGGCGTCGAAGACTCCGCGCTCCGTGAGGTCTTCGGCGATACGGCAGAGCAACTCCACCTCTTCGACGACGTCCTTCGTTTCCAGTTCACGCTTGCCCAGCCAGGCAAGCTGATCTTGGGTGGCGGCTGCCAGAAGAGCCGTGAAGCGCAGCGTCAACGTGCGCAGGTGCACCTCGCCGTAATGGTTCATACGTGCAGGATCGCACCGAAGGCATGTCCGTAATGTCGATTGGTCGATCGTCTGCGTCGACTCGATGGGCGTGCGCGCCCACCAGCACGCCGCCGGAGCACGAAAAGGGGGCCCTGGACGGGTGAGGCCCTCGACCGGTCCCGCGGCGGACTGAGCACGAAGATCCACCTCGCCTGCGACGGCCGCGGCCGCCCGCTCGCGTTCACGCTCACGGGTGGGACGTGAACGGCTGCACGCAGTTCGAGCCGGTCATGGCCCGCATCCGCATCAAGCGGTGCGGGCCGGGCCGGTCCGTACCCGAGTGAAGATCTGCTCCTACCTGCGAAAACGCGGCATCGCCCGCACCATCCCCGAGCGCGTCGACCAGGTCAGCGGATGCCTACGACGAGGCGAGAGCCAGTGCCGCCTCGACCGTGCGGTCTCCCGGCGCCGCAACGTCGTAGAACGCTGCTTCAACCGGCTCAAGCGGAACAAGGCCCTCGCCACCCGTTACGACAAACGAGCCCGCCACTACCAAGCCCTGGTCACTCTCGCGTGCCTACGACTCTGGCTCCCCACGCGGCCAGAAGGGTGCGGCGGAACGGGCGGAGTGCGGTGTGGCTGGCGGTAGCGGTGTGACGTCGCGCGTGGAAGCAGGGCCCGGCGCTCCCCGCCGTTCCCGCGCCCCGTACCGAGCGTCCGGTCCGCATCGGGCACGCGAGGACATCGACCGCCCGGCAGGAGCTGGCGAGCCAGCTCGAAGCCCTTCACCGGGCCGAGTGCCACAAGGTCTTCGCGGAGCAGATCAGTACCTGGGTGAAAGTCCGGCCCGAGCTGGAGAAGGCGCTCGCGCTGGCCCGCCAGTTCGAGGTGGCTGCCCCTGAGTCGCCCGCCATCTTCACCGTGTACGAGCTCAAGCGTCTGGGGGCACCGCCGAACTGAACGCGCCGGCCGCATGCTCTGCTGCCCGCGGCCCGGCCCCCGGCGATGCTCGGCGAGCCGCTGCGTGACCATCTGCGCTCTGCTGACTGCAAGTCATCATGCTGCATCAGTAGGCGAGTTGGCTGTGGGCGGTAACGGGCGATGACCGCCCTCGCTGGCCAAGTGGCTTTTGCAGTTCAGCCCTCCCCGGGAGCGGCCCACGGTGCCTGGCCGGGCGACTGCGGCGGCCCGGAATTCGTGGCTCGCGGGTGGGGGCGCCGGCTGCGTGCTGGTGTGCTCGGCAGGACGTCGAGTCGACGCTCACCATGCTCCAGTCGATTCGGCCCTCTGCATCAGCGTCGGTCTGGACGGCCCACAGGATCTTCTCCCGCGTGCCGTCCGCCGACCATCTGCGATGACGATCGTGAACCGTCTTCCACTTGCCGAACTGCGGCGGCAGATCCCGCCAGGGCAGACCGGCCCGCTGCCGGAAGGGAATCCCGTTGATCACCCGACGCTGGCACTGCCAACGCCCGCCCCGACCGCGGATTCGGGGCAAATGCCGCTCCAGCCGCATCCAGTCGTCATCTGAAAGGTCACCTCGCCCCACACCGACCGAAACGATCCAGCGCAAGGCGAGTCACCAGAACCAGCGGAAACGGCCTAGTCCCTCAGTGGTTGTCGAACGGGGAGACGATGACCTCGGAGTTGACCGAAAGCAGCGTGTTTCCTGCGCTGTCGAAGCTGACCAGGCGGGCATACGCCCTGCCGTTCACGTGCAGCTCGGCGAGATATCGAGCGGTACCAACCGCCCCGGTGGCGCAGGGGATGTTGTTCACGGAATGCACCGCCGTGCCATCGGGGTCAACGACGTCGACCCGGAATTTGGCGCATTTGCTGGGGAACTCCTGGATGTGGCCCAGGCCGAGGAATTCTTGTGGTCCAAGGCCGACCCGGTCCACACAGACGTCGCCCTTGAATCCACTCTGATCGAATGACGTGCATTTCCTGAACGGTGGCACCCAGGCGGCCTGGGCCGGGCCGACGGCTGTGGTGATCATGCCGACGGTAGTGGTCGCGACGACGACCGCTGCGGAAATGGCGTTGCGAATTCTCATCTGTGCCCCCTCGTGCGATAAGTGAACCTTCAAAAGCATCGTCCGCCAGTGGGAAACGGTAGCCGACCGGCTTCGGGACGTCGACGGCCGCAGTTGAACAGCTCCTCCGGAAAATCACCGAAATCCGTCCCGGCGCTCAGCTCGACAACCGGTACCCAAGTCCGCGCACGGTCTCGATGCTGTTCCGCCCGAACGGGGTGTCCACCTTTTTGCGCAGGTAGCTGATGTAGAGCTCGACGATGTTCGAGCGCCCCCGCCAGTCCGCCTCCCATACGTCCTCCAGGATCTGGTGTTTGCTCAGCACGCTGTCGCGGTGGCGGATCAGGCAGTGCAGCAAGGTGGACTCGTGCGGGGTCAGGCGCGGCGCCATGCCGTCACGCTCGACCGTCTGCCGGAACGGATCGAGCACTGAAGGGTGTTGCAGAAGTGTGGGTGGGGGCAGATCAGTGTGCTGGCTGACCTGCTATTTCACCGGTTCATGGCGAGGTTGTGCATGGTGGCGACGGCCTGGACGGCCTGGACGGCGTGGTGGAGGCCCTCGTCTTTCTGGCGGCAGTCGCGGAGGATCTTCCAGTTCTTCATCCGGGCGAAGGTGTGCTCGACGCGGGCGCGAACCCTGTCCGCGTCGATGATGACCTGCACGTTCGCCGAGAACCGGTAGTTCCTCGACGAGTGTCGGCGTACTTCTATGAGTGGCTCTGGCAAGACCTTCGTAGGCGGAGATCATCTCTGTGGCACGGTCGGCCGACCCGCAGTGCGAGCAGCCTCTGACTGTGCTCTGTTGAACTGGTCAGTCTGTTACCGAAGTTGTCTCCTGACGCAGCTTCTTGGCCAGGTCGACCATCCTGGGTCGGTGTGGAACCCGGGTGGCGGCCGTGGCGAAGGCTGTCACCCGGTCGGATTCCGACCTCAGCGCCGGGGCGGTGGTGGGTGCACCCGCATGGACACTCTGGTTCCTCGTCCCACCACCGCCGAACCGTTCACCCCGTTTCGATCGCGCCCTGGGCGGACGGGGCGGGGAGCGTGGCGAGTTCGCCCAGGATGCGGGCCGCAGGCTCGGGGTCGACCAGCCACTTCAGGTGGCTGCCCTCCAGCGTGCGGACGTCGTACGGGTTGTCAGGCGTCAACTCGTTGCCCTCGCGGATCAGGCGGTCCTGCAGGACGAGCGGCAGGCTCGCGTCGTCGGCCAGGCGGATGTAGGTCTTGGGGATGCGGCCCCAGGTCGCGGCCTGCGCCCGGTCGGCGGAGCCGCCGACATCCAGGTTCTCGTCGGGCTGGAAGGTGTTGAGGAAGGTGAGGAACTGCTCGTCGGTACCGTCGGCGAAGAAGGCCAGCTTGAACGCGGCGATCGCGTCCGGGTCCGCAGTACGGAAGTTGACGCGGAGCAGGCCGAGGTCGGCGGGGTTCCCGGCCAGCGCCGCGGCGAATGCCGCGGGGTCGACCGTGGCCATCTCCGGTTCGGCGTAGTAGTCGTTGACGTCGAGGTCGGCGGGGGCCCAGGCCGAGACGTAGACGAGGCGGTCGATCAGGTCCGGGCGCGCATTGGCTGCGGCTGTGACCGTGGCACCGCCGCGACTGTGGGCGACGAGGATCACGGGGCCGTTCCGCTTGGCCCGTTCGAGGATGCCGATCAGGTGCGCGACGTTGTCGGCGAGCGTGACGCCCTTGATCGAGCCGGGCGCGCTCGCGAGACCGGCGGGGTCCTGCGGCGCCTGATAGGCGTGGGTGAAGGTCGCCTGGAACCCGTGGCCGGGCAGGTCGACGGCGACCGAGCGGTGCCCGAGGAGGCCGAGTTCGGCCTGAAGGGGAGCGAAGGAGAAGGAGTTCGCGAATGCTCCGTGCACGAGTACGAACGTCGGTTGCATCTGATTCTTCACTTTCCGGCCGCCGCGGGGGCAGCGGCCATGGCGGGGGCCCCGGGTGCGGGGACGTCTTGGGTGCGTGGGCTTGCCGGCGGCCTACGCGATCACTCCGAGGTCCGACGCAGCACCATGCAGACGAAGCCGAAGCTCTCCCGGTACCCGTGCAGCCACTGCGAACGCTGGGCGTTGGCCGTTTCCAGCACCTGCGCGGCGGCCGGATCCGCGGGGTGGTCCAGAGCCCACGCGGCCAGCGAGCCCCAGCAGGCCCACTCGTAGGTGTCCAGCTCGGCCCGGGTGCTGACGTGGCCGTGGACCGGGGTCCAGCCGTCGGCGACGACGCGGTCCACCGTGGTCGCCAGGTCGTCGAGGTCACCGAACATCTCGACAACCGCCGGTGACGGGGCGCGGTCCCAGAACGACTCGCCGATCAGGACGCGGCCGCCGGGAGCCAGGTGCTCGCGGGCTGCCGCGAGCGTGGGGAGAAGACCACCGAAGGCATGAGTGGAACCGACGCTGATCACCAGCTCGAACGGCTGTGGAGAGATGAAGTGCGCAGCCTCCTGCTGGTGGAGGACCAGGCGCTCGTCGACTCCGAGTCCGCTCGCTGCCTGGCGGGCCTGCGTCAGGGCGACTTCGGAGACGTCGACGCCTTCGGCGTGCAGGTGCGGGCGCGTCGCCAGGGCGCGCAGCAGCCATTCCGCCGTGCCGCATCCGAGGTCGAGGACTCGCTCGTCGCCTCGCGGCAGGCCGCGTTCGAGCAGCCGGCTGACCGCATCGTCGTCGAGCGGGGACTTGATGGGGTGGTCGGCATGGGCGAACTTGGAAATCTGTTCGCGGCTCATCGGCGCAGCCTGCTCCGTGTCGAGGAGCAGTCTCGCGGCCACTGTCGTCCCGTCAGTGCGGATCGTGCCGGCGACGGCCTTTGCCCGTGCCGCCGTTTCGGGGGCCAGGGCCGTCCCGAGGGCGGCCGACAGGGAGTCGAAGGTCGGGGTCGGGCCGTCGTGGGCCGCGCCGATGCCGAGTTCGGCCACACGGCCGGCCCAATAGGGCTGGTCCGCCATCTGGGGTACCACGACCTGGGGCGCGCCGGCCCGGGCAGCCGTCGTCGTGGTGCCCGCGCCGCCGTGGTGCACGACGGCGGCTACCCGGCGGAAGAGGGCCTGATGGTTGACCTCGTCGACGGCGAAGCAGTCGTCCTTGTCGTCGGCCGGTTCCAGGTCGGCCCAGCCGCGGGAGAGCAGGACACGGCGGCCCTGCGCGCGGATGGCCTCGATGGCAGCCCGAGTGACGTTCTGCGCGTCGCGCACGGGAATGCTGCCGAAGCCCACGTACACCGGTGGTGTTCCGGCGTTCAGGAACGCGTCCAGATCAGCTGGGAGCGGGCGTTCGTCCGGTCGGATCCACGAGCCTGTCTGCACCACGTCGAGGTCCGCATGCTCCAACCACGGACTCAGGACCGGGTCGGCTGCCAGCAACGGCCGATCGGTGAGGACGTGGCCGCGGACGCTGTCCACCGGGGGCAGGCCGATCGATGCCCGGTGCGCGTTGATCGCCTCGCCGAACAACGCGTTCAGATTCTCCTCGTTCAGCTCCCACAGCACCCGGTTGTCGGTCACCTCCGGCGGGACGGGCCGGCCCGGCCACGCCAGCGGCGGGTGGTGCGGCGACGGCAGGAACGCCGGAAAGTAGGCCACGGGCATGTAGGGGATGCCCAGTTGCTCCGCCACCGACCGCGCGGCGGCCAAGGCCGGGAGCAGACCGGTCGCCACCACCACGTCACAGCCCTCTGCGGCGGCGGCGACCGCATCGTACGTGGAGGTGAGCAACGCGGCCGTGCGCTCGGCCAGGCCCCCCGCCGCCGTCGGCGCCGTCCCGGTCACCACCGCCTTCACAACCGGCCGCAACGGCCGGCCGATCGGTGCCAGCGGGATGTCCAGGCTCTCCAGCAGCTCCGCGAAGTCCGGCGGCGCGCACACATGCACCTCCGCGCCGAGCGCCCGCAAACTCACTGCGAGTCCCACCATCGGCTCGACGTCTCCACGCGACCCGTACGCCATCAACAACACACGCATTGAGCGACTCTCATTTCCATGGATGCCGGCCTCGGCCGGTCAATGTGCGGCAAGGCCGGGGCCTTGCCGGAAGCCCTTGGGGGACCTCAGGTGCGGAGCTGCGGCGGTCACCGAGCCCGGGGCAGCTCACGGCTGCCCTGGGTACCGGGTACGGAGGCGACTCCGTCGGAACGCATCGCGACGTGGGCCCCGGCCCGCATCCGGGCGCGACATGGGTGCAGCCCGGCCATTCCCCCATCCGCATGTGCTGGGGGAACGGGCTTGCTGGCGATCAGTCCTCGATCGCCTGGTACAGGGTGGTCCAGAAGTCGTGCATCAGGTGGATCGAGTCGGGGACCGAGGTGCCGACCTGGGTGAGGAGGATGCCGACGACGTTGTTGACGGGGTCGGCGTAGGTGGAGGTGCCGGCGCCGCCGTCCCAGCCGAACTGGCCGACGGGAGCGTAGTCGCCGCGGTAGGTCCGTACGGCCATTCCGAAGCCCCAACCGCCGTGCTGGCCCTGGCCGAAGGAGATGTGGACGTTGTTGGTGGCCATCTCGGTGCGGGCGGCGTTCTGCGCGGGGGTGAGGCGGTTGGTGGTCATCAGCTCCACCGCCTGCCTGGACAGAACGCGCTCGCCGCGGTGCTTGCCGCCGTTCAGCAGCATCTTGAAGTAGGCGTGGTAGTCGTCCGCGGTGGAGACCAGACCACCGCCGCCGCCATGGAACGCCGGAGGGATGTTCCACCGGCCGCCCCTGGACTCGTCCCATACGTGGAACTCGCCGGACTCCGGGTCGGGCGCGTAGAGGACCGGCAGCCGGTCGATCTTGTCGTCCGGGACGTGGAAGCCGGTGTCCTCCATCCCGAGCGGGCCGAAGACGCTGTCGCGCAGAGCTTCCCCGAAGGTCTTGCCGGTCACCCGGGAGACCAGTACGCCGACCAGGTCGCTGGCGAGCTGGTACTGCCAGTGGTCCCCGGGCTGGTGCATCAGCGGCAGGGCGCCCAGGCGGCGCAGCCACTCGTCCTGCTCCGGCATCGGCGTGGGCAGATTGGGCGTCAGCCCCTGTGCGAAGACCTCGTTCATGATCGGCGTACCGATGGAGGTCATGTCCATTCCGAGGCCGAAGGTGGAGGTCAGCACGTCCCGGACGGTGATCGGACGGCGCGCCGGGACCGTCTCGTCGATCGGGCCGTCGAACGCCTTGAGTACCTGACGGTCGGCCAGCTCCGGCAGCCATCGGTCGACCGGGTCGTCGAGCCGCAGCCGGCACTCGTCGAGCAGCACCATCGCCGCCGCTATCGAGACCGGCTTGGAGGTGGACGCCATCCGGAAGATGGTGTCCCGGCGCATCGGCGCACCGCCGTCGTGCTCCATCGCGCCCAGCGTCTCGACGTGCGTCTCGTCGTCCTTGCTGTACAGGGCGACGACGCCCGGGATCTTGCCGGAATCTACGTGGCGGGCCAGTACGTCGCGGATCTTGCGCTGCCCTGCAGCGGTGAACTGGGACATGGTGGGGTGCTCCTTGGTCGGCTGGACGTGTCGGGCGGGAAGGAGGTGACGGATGAGGGGGGTCAGAGGCTATGGGCGGAGATGTCGCCGTTGCCGCTGGTGGCTCTGATCTCCAGCACGGGGGAGCCGTTGTTCTTCAGAGCGTTGCTGACGCGGCCGTGCCGGGTGTCGGCGTCCAGCGTGGCGGAGGCGCCGGGGGCGGCGGCGATCGAGATGTCGCCGTGCTGGGTGCGGAGCACCACCGTGCCGCGCACCGCCGCGCCGATGGTGATGCCGCCCCGCGCGGTGGAGATCTCCGCGGGGCCGCCCAGCCGGCCGACGTTTACATCGCCGTCGACGCAGGTGAGGCGCAGGCCTTCTACGTCGGCGATCTCGATACGTCGATGGGCGCTGTGGACGGTCACGTCGCCGAGCCGGCCCTCAGTGCGCACCTCTGCGGCGGCGGAGGTGGTTTCGACGCGGGAGCCGCTGGGGAGTTGGAGCGTCACCTCGACGGATCCGGGGCTGCTCAGCACCTGGTTCCTCGCCTTCGGCGTGATGACGCGCAGCACGCCGTCCTCGAAATCGACCGTGGTCTCCTCCGCGGCCTTCACATCGCGGCCCTTGCCGGCGTCCGCGGGACGTACCTCGACGGTGGTCTCGGCGCGGTCGGCAGCGAGGAGGCTTATGCGTCCGGCGGGTATCTCCACAACGGCCGCGATCGCGCCAGGGGTCTCGAACTTCTGCATGGGGCGTGCTCCTTGATGGGTGGTCAGGTGTGGGAGTGATCAGGTGTGGGAGCGGTCAGGTGTGGGAGTGGTCAAGTGGTGGGCAGGTCGAGTTGGTATGCGTGGGTGCCGCGATGAAAACCGAAGCCCAGCTGCCGGTGCACGGCGAGCATGTGGGTTTGTCCCGGGCATTGCCGGTCTCGATCTCCACGATTCCGGGGTGCTCGGCGCGGGGCCTGCGCAGCTTCGGCCGGGCGATGGACCGAGAGGGCGGGGGGTGCTGAAGACGTGTCAGGCGTTGGTGCCTGGACTCCAGCGGTCGAGAGCGGTGTAGGCCGGGATCCATCGGGCGGTGCAGGCGGCGTACGCGTGCGCGGGCAGCTGGGCGAGAAGCATCGTCATGGTCGGCTTGTCGGCGCCGTCCAGGAGCCACGGCAACAGAAGTGGTGCGTCCTTGCCGATGTGCTGGGCGTGGACCTGGCTGAAATGGGCCCACTGCTCGGCGGTCAGCGTCCGCCGGATCAGCGGGAAGGCCGTGTCCTCCTCGTGTTTGAGGTGTCCGGCCAGGCCGCGGGTCAGCGCGTCGGTGAGCTGGCCCAGCCGCAGCGGGTCGGCTCCGGGCTCGGTCAGCAGCTCGTCGATGGCCTGGATCACCGGAGCGATGGCGGCGTGCTCGGCCTCTATCACCTCCAGCAGCGCCAGGTCCTTCGGGCTGCCGGCCAGATTCTGACGCAGTGGCGGCCACAACGCGCCGTCCTCGGCAGCGTGGTGCGCGCGGAGGGCCTGCTTGAACAGTGTCCATCCGGCAGCGGTGGCCAGTACGCGCACGGGGTCACGGTCCGCGGCGGTGGTGACCCGGTCGAGCTGGGCCAGTTCCCGGCGCAGGGCGCCATGCACCGCGTACAGCAGGGTCAGGTCGATGGCGTCGCTCATCGGGCCGGACGAACGCGGCGTTCTTCACGGTTCTTCATGCGTGTGTGCATGCCTTAAACGATCTTGCGATCCGCGCATATGATCAAGCCATACTTCTACGCGGTTCCATAACCGCTGGGTTATCGACACGTGGGGGCGGGGGCCGGTGGAGCTGCGGGACATCGAGATCTTTCTCGTACTGGCGGAGGAGCTGCATTTCGGCCGAGCCGCACAGCGCCTGCACGTCTCTCAGGCCCGCGTCAGCCAGGCCATCAAGAAGCAGGAGCGGCGCATCGGGGCCGAGTTGTTCGCCCGCACCAGCCGCACGGTTCGCCTGACGGAGGTCGGGCGGCAGTTCCGCGACGACCTGCAACCGGTCTACGCGGGCCTGCACGAATCCCTGGAACGAGCCCAGCTGGCGGCGCGCGGCATCACCGCACAGCTCCGCGTCAGCCTGATGCCCTTCAACGTCGCCGATCTGCACCCCTACTGGAAGGCGTTCCGCGCGCGCCACCCGCAATGGGGACTCCAGATCCGCCAGGCAACCTTCACCGATCCGTTCGGCCAGCTCCGCAGCGGCGCCATGGACGTCTTGATCGTCTGGCTGCCGGTGGAGGAGCCTGACTTCACCGTCGGGCCGACCTTGTGCACCGACCCGCGAGTCCTTGCCGTGGCCGCCGACCACCAGCTCGCGGCACGGGACTCCATACCGGTGGAGCTGCTCGCCGAGTTCCAACACGCCACCGCCCTCGGCCTGCCGGACTACTGGGAGGACAGCTACCTGCCCTTCTCCACCCCACGCGGCCGTTCGATCGAGCGCATCACGGCCGCGGCCTCGGACAACGGCGATCAGCTGATCAGCCACGTCGGCATGGGCGACATCATCCACACCTTCCCCAGTCATGTCACCGGATACTGGGGCATGTCGAACATCCGATTCCTCCCCGTCCCCGAGATGGCCACCCTGACCTTCGCTCTGGTCTGGCGGACCGAAGCCGAGAACGACCTCATCCGCGCCCTGGCCGACACCGTGCGAGACCTGGGTGTATTCCGCTTCTGACGCAGCCTGCCGACTCCGTCAGGTCGTAGGCGCCACAGCCTCGCGGCTCGTTCACCAGGCTCGCGATCCCCTTACCGAGGGCGAGCGGGGGAATCAGCGCCAGTGGGGCGAACGCGCGCTCGACAACACAGCGTTGAGTGCCGAGTCCGGAGCCGTGCTCGGTGCCGCCGGGCGACCAGCGGCCTCATCCCGAGCTTCCGCAGCGGGCGGCGGTACTTGTCGTGGTCATACCTGCGGTCGGCAAGAACGACACCCGGTCGGAGTCGATGGCCCGCGACCGCGTCGATTTGCTCGTGCAGGTCAGGTCAGACGCCTTATCGGATCGCAAGCGGAACCCAGGCAGTAGGCGAGCGACTCGTTCGCCCGCTGAGTCGACTACCGCCGAGCACGCCAGGCTCGGCCTGGGACCGGGGCTGGAAGACCGGGTCCGGACCTCCGAGCATCGGCATCGCGCGCGGGCCCTGTGGGTCGAGCGTCGCGGCCTACCGTAGCTGGTCAGCCAGGGGCATTCGGGCGGATGGTGTGGTTCCTGCGGCCCGGTGTCGTTGTTTGGGCCCGACTCGCGGCTTCCCCACGACGCGGGAGTACGAGAATGATGTCTACGTGATTCGAGACCTGCCGCCGTTGCAGTCTCCTCAGTACTCCGTGGTCCCTATCGGCTGCTCGCCGCGGGTGCCCGCGGAGATCGCCGCCGATCTGCTGCGGACAGGCGTGCCGACGGGACTGATCGGCTACGAGTACCGACCGCTGGCCGAGGCAGCATTTCTGGACGGGATCGGTGAGTGCGGGGTGGTCGTCTTCGGGTCCTGCAGTCTGTTCGGGCTGATCGGCATCGATGTTGCTTCGCGCCTCATCGTGCACATCCCAACCCCCAAGGCTTCGGTCGTCGACCACGTGAACCGGGACCTCGGAGCCTTCCACCGGTGCGTGGCAGCCACTATCGCCCGCTTTCCGTTCTACGAAGAAGGCGAGGAGGAGAGATTCGACGAGGCGGCGGACGACCTTCGCGAGCTCCTCGATCAGGTGGCCGGTGATGGGTATGTGCAGGTGTGGCGGAGGACCACAGCCAGAGCGGTAGCGGGTCTCCGCCGTCGGGCAGGCGATCGACCTCCAGCCGGATCAACGTCCCACGATAATGGGGAGTTCACTGTCGTGGTCGGTCCAGGCCGAGCGGGTGGTGAGCCTGGGGTGGAGTCGGTCCCAGGCCATCGCCCGCGCGGCGTCGTAGCGGTCTGTCACCTGGACGGTCGCCACGTTCGGCTCGCCCCACGTCTCGGGCTTGGCGAAGCGGAACTCCTTGCCGTGCTTCGGGAACCGCCCACCCAGGGGATACGCCTGGGCGTACTCCCGAAGCGAGGGCGCCGGCCGCCGCATGACACGGTCCGAGCGCATCCGCCCCAGCACCTCCACCGGCAGGTCCCTCAACAAGTAGGCCAGGCGTGGGGCGTCGTAACCGGCGTCGAAGACCACCAGGACATCCGAATCGCCCGCGCACCAGCGACCACCGACGACCAAGTCCTCGACCACCCGGCGGACCTGACCCGCGGTGACCTCCGCGACATCGTCCTCGGGACCGAGGCGGACAGCGTCGAGCAGCTGACACCAGGACGTGCGACCCGCCGCCAGCGCGGCGACAAACGAGTACGGCCAGCCCGGGATCATCAGGTGCTGGTCCCGGCCGCGGCCGAAGGTGTGGCAGAACAGTCTGTCCGGGCTGCACTCGGCGTCCGGCCGCAGCCAGTTGCCGACGTCCACGGCCAGGACGAGCCGGTCGTCGGTGGCCTTGGGCTGCGGCAAGGCGGCCAGCGTCCGCCGCAGTCGGACCACGTCGAGACCGCCGCGATTGAGCGCGTCGTACAGCGCGCGTGCCCACGTCGGTGCCCGGCTTCCAGCGTCAGCTCTACCGGCGATGTCACTGGCCCGTCCGCACACAGCAACGCGTCCGTGAGCTCGAACAGCGCATCACGCCGGGCACTCGGACATCCGTAGAATGCCTCCCGGAATCGTGACGAATCCGCGAACGCGTCCTCGCGGACAGTGTCTGGCAGCAGATTCATCCCCACGGCCTTCGTCGTGATCACGTGCACCTTTGGTCGGAACACAGGATCAGACGAAGGCCGCCCTCACGTCCGGCAAATACTCCTCCGAGTGATCTCGTTCGAGCGGCCGTTCGGGCCTAGCGAATGCACAAGCTCAGACAGTGCTGAGAGTGCTGTCGCGCTCGCGCAGGGCCATCGCGCGCTCGCGCCGTAGCCGGGTGCGCTGGTCCGGGACGGGCGCGGCGATCACCCGGTCCAGGGCGGCCGCCGCCTGCTCGGGCCGGCTCGCGGCCAGCAGCGCCTCGGCGTGGGCCATGGCGAAGCGGGAGTCGGCTCCTCCCAGCCGTTCCGCGCGGGCCAGGTGCTCCACCGCCTGCTCCGGCCGGCCCCCCGTGATCCTCGGCATCATCATGTGCCACCGGCCCAAGACGTAATGGGCCATCAGATTCTCGGCGTCCTCCCGCAGCAACCTCTCCGCTCCCGCGCGCACCCGGAGGAGGCCGAACACCTTGAGCGGCTGTGGGGCGTTCATCGCGCGCAGCCCGCGCAGGCGGACCGTGCCGGTCCGGACCGCGACGTTGTCCGGGTCGAAGTGGCGTGCGATGCGCAGCAGTGTGGCCGCCTGCTGGCGACGGACCCCGGGATCGGTGGTGTCGGCGCCACTGAGCCCGCGCTCCACAATGGCTTCGGCCAGCATGCTGATCCGATCCGCCATGTCCGCCGCGAGCGGTGGCTGGTCGCTGGTGGCGCGCTCCAGGAGGGTGCTGACCGCCGCACGGCCGCGTTCGGTGAAGTCCCGGATCCGGTCGGCGCGCGGCAGTTCGGGATCGGGCAGGAGCGGCGGGCCGAACACGACGCGGACCTGGCCGGAGCGGGGCACCCTGCTGCCGATGGGCAGGACGTCCTGTGCGCCCCACAGCGCTGCGGGGATCACGGGCACGCCGGCGCGTTCGGCGAAGCGGAAGCCGCCGTCTTTGAAGTCCAGCATCGTCGGCCGGGGGTTGCGGGTGCCCTCGGGGTAGACGACGAGGACGCGGCCCGCGTCGAAGACCCGGTCGGCGATGGCGAGGACTTCCCGTGCCGGGCGGCTGCGGTCCACAGGCACGGCACCGACGCTGTCGAACCAGATGCTCCGCCAACCGGTGAAGCTTTCCGCCTTGGTCAGGAACGCCGCCTGTTCGCCGCGGACCGCGAACACCAGGGCCTCGTAGACGAAGTGGTCAGCGAAGCTGAGGTGGTTGGAGACGAGTACACAGGGTCCGTCGAGGGGTAGGTGCTCCAGCCCCTCGACCCCGACCAGGCGCCGACGCACCATCGGCCGGGATACCGCCATCGTCAGATCGTGGCTCGCGCGCAGCAGCAGTGTCATGACCGGGTCTCCACGTAGTCGACGAGCTTCTCGATGCTGGTCAGGAGCAGACCGTGCTTGCGGCTGAACTCCACGAGCTGCGGTAGCCGGGCCATGGTGCCGTCGGGGTTGATGATCTCGACGATCACCGCCGCGGGTGCCAGGCCGGCGAGCCTGGCCAGTTCCACGGATGCCTCGGTGTGGCCGCGGCGCTCGAGGACGCCTCCCTCCACCGCGACCAGGGGGAACATATGTCCCGGGCGGCGGAGGTCGTCGGCGCGCCCGTTGACGATGAGGTCGATGGTCCGCGCCCGTTCGTGAGCGGAGATGCCGGTGGTGATGCCGTGCGCGGCAGCGCCGTCGACGCTGACCGTGAAGGCCGTCCCCTTCTGGTCCTCATTGACCGTCACCATGGGTGGCAGGCGCAGCTCCTCGGCCCGTGCGGCGGGGATGGCCACGCAGACCAGACCCCGCCCATGGGTGATCATGAAGTTGACCGCGGCGGCGTCGGCGAACTCGGCCGCGACGACCAGGTCACCCTCGTTCTCCCGGTCTTCGTCGTCCACAATGACGACCATCTCCCCGCGGCGGAGGGCGTCAACCGCGTCCCGCACATCGTGTAAGACGCCGGAACCGATCGCCCCGGAAATCTGCTCCAGGCCCTCATTGGCTGCAGAAAACTGAATGGTCATAGCGCTTTCCTTGACTGATCCGATGGCGATGGCTGCAGCCACCTCGACGACGCGGCTGGTTCCCCTGTTCATCGGATTTTCGACGCACGCAAGGCCGTCATCCGGATAATTAGCCGCCCCGTGCGACCTGATATTTCTTACAGTCTTCAGAGGATGCGGATCAGGCCCGGATGGCACCCCATTGCACAACAGCCGCGAAGCCCCCGGGGTGATAGTTCCAGAGATGATCCCGGGGGCTGTTCGGCAGGGAAGTATCGTTTAGAGCGGCCCGAAGAGCCAGTTGCCGTTGGCCTCCGGGTCTTCGCTGATGAAGTAGTCGGCGAAAGCCGACTCGAATTCCTGCGGCTCGATGGTGCCGTCGCCGTTGAGGTCCAGGCGGGCGAACGCGGCGTCGCTGGCGTCGGTCGGCAGGCCGAAGACGACGTCGAGGATCTTCCGGTACTCGCCCCGGTCGACTACTCCGTTGTCGTCGGTGTCGCACAGGCTGAGCAGGGCCGCCGCAACCTCGATGGAGTCGGCGAGGATCCTCTGGCGGTCCGTGGCGATGGACTGCCGGATGCCGCTCTCGTACTCCTTCAGGTCGATCTCACCGTTGCCGTTCTTGTCCATCTTGGCCAGATGGCGAGTCCAGATCACAGTCAGGGCCTTGCGCAGCCTCTCGGCCTTCGGCCCGTCGGCGGGCTGCCCGAAAGTCGCAGCCAGGTGATTCGGGATAATGGTGAGATCGGCCTCGCTGATCTCACCGTTTCCATCAGCGTCGAGCAGCTTGTGCATCCGGGCCAGCTTGGTCGAGAGCACGGATTCCTGAATCTCGGTCGCCATGTCTATCCCTTTTCTTTGCGACGGAAAAATCACATATGGAGACATGGCCCGCAGTGGCCGCCTCCTTGATCTTTCCACAGGCTACCGGATGGCGGCACCGGCCGAGTCGAGCAGCTTCTGCAAAGCTACAAAACACAAAGTGGAAATATTCTTATGCACTCTCGGATTGCTCTGTATCGGCGAGCCGTGGATGCCTGATGCCACAAGCGCATAAGCCTTTTCGGGAGCAGGGTGACAACGGTTGCGGCTGCCGACGCCCAGCCCCGACCGTCAAACGAGCGATCTCGGCATCACCTGATCAATTCGGATGCGGCGCGTTAAAGCACAAGATGAGTACCTGTTCCCGAACCGGATCGGTATGCCAGGCGCTGGTGGGGGTCGGGTGACCGTGCGGTTAGGTCGTCTCCTTCGGACCTTGCCAGGCTGGCCCATCTGGCGTTGTCTCAGGCATTCGACCTGCGTACGCGCCGCCCGATGCCGTCGATGGGCAGACCCGCACAGAGCGCCGTTCGGAGTGCCGGGTTGGACCAGGTCGAGCGGAAGTTCGCCAGCGAGGCCGACCACCGGGCCTTCTCCGCCTCCTCGGCTGCCGGGACGCGGAACGTGAACGGGGCCTTGAGGGTCGCCGTGCTCGCGGGCGTAGATGACGGCGGCTTCCACTCCGCGGCGCCAGTGCTCGTGTTCAGGGTTGAGGACGCGCAGGTTGATGAACGCGGCGAGCGCGGCCGGGTCGCGGGGCACGCTGAACTTCAACAGGGCCTTGGCGGGGGCGCTGACGCCTCCGGAGCCGCTGCCGATCCCGTTGCCGCTCTTACCGCTGCCGTCCTTGCTGACGGGCTTGTAGCGGCTCGGGACCTGCTGTTCAGCGAGCGTCTCCCCGACGCGCGCATCGTGCGCCCGGAGTGCTTCGAGGAGCTTGGCCAGGCCGCCATACGCCCGGTTGGTGAGCATGTTGTCCGCCGTCTCGCCAGGGCCGAGCAGGATCGGCACCACGGGCGAGGCCACCTTCCCCTCGCCCGGCTGCCTGCGCAGGGCCCGCCCCACGGCCTGGACGCGGTCGGGCATGGAGCCGCGCGCGTCGGCCCAGTACACGGAGTCGCAGTTCTTGGTGTCGACGCCCTCACCCAGCACCTGCACCGAGCCGAGGTAGCCCTTCTCCACGACGGTGCCGTCGGTGGCGATCCCTTCGGCGAACTCGGCGAGGACCCGGCGCCGGTGGAGCAGCTTGTGCTCGCCGCACAGGCAGTCCGCCCAGATCGTGCCCGGGTGCAGCTCGGGGTCGCTGGCGTGCAGCTGCACGGTGACGTCCGGGAGGCCGGCGGCGAAGGCTTCGGCCTCCTTCACCACGTGGTGGAAGACCAGGGTCCTGCGGAATCCCTCCTCCGAGGACGCCTTCACCAGCGCGGTCTGCAGGGCGGCGAGGCGGCGCCGCGCATCTCGTCGGAGCGGGCCTCGGCGCCCAGGAGCTGCGCGGCCTGGAGCTGGGTGTCGGTGACGTCCGCGCATACGACCTGGTGGGGGGCGCAGATTTCCCGGTCGGTGGCATCGAGAGCGACAGGGTGAAGCAGCGGCTGCCGAACGGGCCGCCCGGGTCGTCGTCCATGCTCGCTACGAGCTCGCCCGACGAGCCGGCCTCGTCCTCGTCTCCGAGCTGCCACATCCGGGGCGTGGGCGTCATGTACAACCGGCGCAGCGAGGGGATGTGGGTGTTGTCGTGGATGACCGCCCGCGGCTTCCCGATCCGGCCCGGCGTCCGGTGCGCCTCGTCCGCGACGATCAGGCCCAGGCCGGAAGGCCGGCGTTGTGGGCCTTCTCGAGCGTGCCCAGCCCGAGGGAGGCGTACGTGGCGTACACGGTGACCCTCTCCAGACCCCGAGTCCACTCCACCAGCTCAACCGGGTCCGTGGTATTGGGGAAGGAGACCTCCTCGCCCCGGAGCGGGGACACCCCGATCATCGGACCCCGGCGGCCGCCCTCACGCCACGCGACCTCGGTCGGGGCGAGCAGGTCAAGGGAAGGTACGAGGACCAGCACGCGGTCCGCGTGGAGCTCCTCCGCGCTGCGGACCGCCACCCGGGTCTTCCCCGACCCTGTCGCCATGACCACCTGCGTCCGCAGACCCCGCTCCGAGACGATGCGCTGTTGGGGGAGGGCGAGGGGCCGCAGTACCGCATCGACAGCTTCTCGCTGGTGTGGGCGGTGCTCTGTCGTCATGCCTGTAATTTCTCCCGGACGCTCCATCGCAAGTTCACCATCGTCGTCATGTGCCGCTCGGCAAGAGGCTGGTCAAGACGGTTGAAGTCGATGGGGGCCTCCTCGAGAGGCGGCCGTGCACCTCGGACTTGAGCCATCGGCGTAGGAGCCGGCCGGTTACCTCGCCGTCAGGCAGGAGGACACGGGCGGGCGGGAGTCGGGCAGGCGGCTGGGGTCGTGGGCCCGGTCATGGCCGGGTGTGGACGATCCGGCGGAGCTCGGCGGCGCCGGACCGCGAGTGCACGGGGGAGGCCAGTAGGGGTGGGTGGCCCAGACGCAGGTCCACAATGGGTTCTGGCCCAGGTTGCGCGGTCCGTGCAGTGTGGGTGACAGCTGAACTTCCTTTGACGCCTCCGGAAGTTGCCTCGAAATGAGCAGTGACAGGAGCGACTGCCCCGACAGTTCGGTTTGTGAAAGAGGTCTTGCTCCTGCTGGAGGAACTGCTGTTCCCGTCGGTCGACGACGTCGCGGTGCTGTCGGTGGACGTGAACATCGCGATAGTGCGTGTTGAAGTGCGGTGCACCGCCGCGGGCGCCTGGTGCCCGGGTTGCGGAACGTGGTCCCGCCGGGTTCACGGCTCCTACCTGCGGTTCCCCGCTGATTGCGGCCGTGACGCACGGCGGGCTCTGCCGTTGGTTGGGCATGGATGATCTCTCCAGCCGACCGGCAGGAAAATATGCGGCTGGCGCTGCTCATCGGTCCACTCCACGTCGATCTGAGGAGAGCGAATCATGAAGAGGGCCCGAACCGTGTTGGCAGCGATGACTGCCATGCTGGCATTTGCCGCCACGCAGCAGGCGTCGGCGGCGCCTGATGTCTCCGTGGCCACCCCTGCCCATGCCGTGCGCACCATGCAGCTCACCAATGCCGACAACGGGAGGACGGTCACCGGAAGGCTCGGGGACAGCGTCAGGGTGCGTCTCACTCCAGTGGTCGAAGACGGCCTGAAGTGGGTGTTTGTCAAACCGGCCAGCTCCGACTCCAGTCTCGCTGCGCAGACGGGTGGGACTGAAACGCCTGACGGCGGGGCCTCTGGCTCATTCGACCTTGTCGCGGCCGGGAAGGTCGTGGTGCAGGCCGGGCGCCGCTGTGTGGCCACCACCCCCGGCCGCGTCTGCCCCGAGGTAGTCCTTCCGTGGAAGGTCACCCTGAACGTGGCTTAGTCCCTCGGCCGCCCCCGGGCCTGGGCAACTGCCGTCCTGCGGGCCGCCCGAGCGGCCGCCTCCGGCGGACCCCAGCGCGGGCCGCCACCACCTGGTGGCGGCCCGCGCTGTCGGGTGTCCGGGACCGGCACCGGATGCCCCGGACACCGGCCTCGCGTTCGTCCGCGACGTCGACGTGAGCGCGATGCCGAGCCGGGAGCGCATCACCCACTACCGGATCGATGAAGCGCGCGCGATGCACCGGATGAGCCGCTCGGGCGAGGCCGTGGTGATCCTGCGGGCGTCGGCGCAACGGGCCCCGCCTGTGGGTCGCCCTCGGTGCTGGGCGGGACGCTCGTGTCGTGACCCCTACCTACGGTGCCCCTGCGGGCGCGGGGGGCGACGGCGGCGATATGGGCGAAGTCTTGGTCGGTCTGCATGGTCGCGACACCATCGCGTGCGTGAGCACGTACCAGCGGCTCGGCCGGCCCGTCGCAATCGGGCACCGCCAACGCCCCGGGTCGGGCTGCACCTGCCAGGACACCGCCTTGGTGCCGCCCTGCGCGACCCCGGGTGCCCACCCCACCGGCGACGCGCCCCCGTTGGAACCTGGCCGAACGCAAAGGCGGCCTGCGGCTGCTGGCGCTGGCCGAACAAGCCCTGCGCGAGGGCGGCGCCCGCGTCCCGCCCGCGGCGCGAACCGGCTCGGCGGCCCTGACCGGCAGCGAGCGCCGCATCGCGGAACTGGCCGCGGCGGGCCGTACGAACACCGAGATCGCCGACCTCCTCCACCTGGGCCGGCGCACCGTGGAGACCCACCTGACGAGCACCTACCGCAAACTGGGCATACGCCGCAGGTCGGAACTCCCCGCCACCCTCGCCCGCACCGGTGGCTGAGGCTGCCGCTCCGGGACAGCCAGGCTGGTCATACGCTGCGGTGGGGCGGCGGGGCGCGCTGTGGATCACGCGACGCGCTGGTCCACGAAGCGGGACGCCGCCCGGTCGGCGGCCCTACGGTGGTCCCATGAGCGACCCGGAGAAGAACAAGGCCACGGCCAAAGCGTTCTACGACCTGATGTTCAACCAGTGCCGCCCCGCCGAAGCGATCGACCGGTACGCCGGCGACACCTACATCCAGCACAACCCGCACGTCGGAGACGGCAAGCAGGCGTTCATCGACTACTTCGAGCGGATGGCCGCCGAGTACCCGGGCAAGCGCGTCGAGTACAAGCGCGCCCTCGCCGAGGGCGACCACGTCGTACTGCACTGCCTCCAGGTCTGGCCCGACGAGGAGTACGCGGGCATCGACATCTTCCGCTTCGACGCGAACGGCAGGATCGTCGAGCACTGGGACGTCCTCCAGGTCATCCCGCCCACCTCCAAGAACGACAACACCATGTTCTGAGAGGGCGTCGTGCCGGGTGTCCTCGGCAGCGCGGCGGCGGACCTCGGCTTCCGGGTCGCGGGCGAGACGTGCGACGTCGGCGGGCGTGGACCGCGGATCGTACAGGTCCGCGGGGAGTACGACGCCCCAGGCGCAGGCACGCTCGGCGTGGAACACGCGCCGGCTCGGTGACGGTTCGGCGCGCGGCCGGGTTGGACCCGGTCCACTCCGCCCAGCGCAAGGGCCAGACCTGTCGGCCGGGCACCGCCGCCTACACCTCGGCGCGCCCGGCCTCCGTCCCGCCCCGCGGCCGCGGCGGCCTCCTCCAGCCGCTCCGGCAGCCGGTCGAGGGCCGTCACCCGAGCCCGCCCGTACCGGACTCGCCCGTACCGGACTCGCCCGTACCGGACTCGCCCGTACCGGACTCGCCCGTACCGGACTCGCCCGTACCGGACTCGCCCGTACCGGACTCGCCCGAC